>CAZGVQ010000087.1:0-10000 GCA_964529355.1 uncultured Acidimicrobiales bacterium | reverse complement strand
ATCTTCGGCCAGCACCGGCTTGGTGGGGTTTCCAAAGGTGGCCTTGTCGTGCTCGGTAGTGGTGAACCCGCACACGTTGCGGAGATACAAACGCAGCCATCGGCCAACACTGGTGTTGGCCAGCGCGCCCTCCCGTTGGGCGCCGGGGCCGTGGTTGAAGCCGAGTTGCTCGCCGAGTGGCCCGCTGAGCACGATGAGCGCATCGGCGCCGGTGGTGTTGCCCGAGTGCTCCGAGCCGTAGTTGGGGTCGGCCAGAATCTTGCCGAGCGCGAGCAGTACCGAGAGATGCTCGGGCTGGCATCCCGCCATAACCGCGTTGACCGCGATGGACCAGATAGTGAGCTCGCGGCCCGATGACGGCGCCGTGCCAAGGGACTTCCACGGGTCCTGTCCAGAACCATCGAGGAATCGCTCGACCCGGTCGACGGTAGGCGGAACGATTGGGAGGCCATCGGTCCAGCCCTCGGCGATGAAGTGCGCGTTGATGTGGTCGATGTCGCCCGAGGTAGCCAGATCGAGGGCTTCCGGCTCGTCGGCGTCGGCGGCGCCGGCGGAAGATTCGCCCACCAGTCCGTCGACGATGCGATCGATGGTGGTGTCGGTGAAGTGGGCGATCATTTCATCGGCGCTTTGCGTGTCGACGTGGCCGCTGGTTACCGCGAGCGCCAGTCCGTCATACCCCAGCCCCTTGGCCGTTGCATTCGCCTGGCCGGCGAAGCCGTCGCACACGATCGAAACCGAGGGAATCCCGGCTGATTCCGCAGCCATCGAAGCCCGCATCACGGCGGGCGTGCAGCTGCCTCAACAACCCATTCCGGACACGACCGCATCGACACCTCGAGAGCGGAGGTCGTCGGGTAACCGCCCGACCCGTTCCTTCTCGTCGGCGCCGTGGAGATTTCCGAACTCGGTGTAGTCGATGATTTCGATGCCGCTGAATCGCTCGCCGAGCACCTTTCCGAGCACCGGAAACAGCTCGTCGCCGCGAAACAGGTAGTCCCAGAGAAACGCAACCCGTTTGCCCTCGAGCGTGGTGAGCCGATTCGCGGTGGGCTGGCTTTGAATCCCCCGTGGGGACCGAGGCCACACGACGGCGTAGCTGGGTTCGGTCATGGTCGGGCCTTCGGGTCTTCTGGAGCGGACAACCGAAGCTACGACACCGTCGGCACATCCACAATCGTTATCCGCCGTTCATAACGCTGACGCTGAGCCGAAATGCTCGTTCCGTAGCTTGATGCCTACCGCCAGTTGAGGCGATTGAGGATTCGGAGATTGTCCATGAACGCAGGCCCTCACCAACCAGGACCCGAACGTGACGGTGAAACGCTCGCGATCACCACCCGGCTGATCGTCGCACCCGCTGCTGGTACCTTTCGGCCAGCCCCACGAATCGAATGGTCGATGCGGCAGCATCCCTCGCAGGCGGGGGCGAGTCGCATCGACGCCGGGCAGCTCATCGGCTACGTCGTCAATGCATCCGAGCGAATCGCAGTGACGAGCCCATTCGACGGGGAAGTAAACAGTCTGATCGCCTGGCCGAACGAACGGCTGCGGAAATACCAGCAGATTCTCTCGCTGGAGATAGCGGCCTGACACTTCGACTTCGGCGCGACGCGGCGCGAGCTACACCGCTTCGGCGTTTACCGCTTTCACCAGGTCGAGCAGCCGACCGAGTTGATCGCGTCGGTCATCGTGGTCATCCGTGTTGATGTTCACCCGGAGCGTGTCGATGCCGCTGTCGCGATATAGCCGAAGCCGATGGGTGACCGCCGCGTCATCGCCGACGAGGTTGGTGCCGAGCCCGATCTCGATGGGCACCGCTTCGGCGGCCGCCTCGCGATCGCCGCTCTGCCAGAGGCGTTGCACCTCTTCGATGGCCTCGCCGAATCCCTGCCGTTCGAATGCCCGGTTGTAGAAGTTGGTGCTGGTCGAACCCATGGCGCCGATGGTGAATGCGTAGCCCGATGCATGGCGACGTCCGGCGGCTTCGATGTCGTCGGTGAACTCGAGTCCGGCCGCCACGGTGAGTGCCACATCGTCCATGGATCGACCCTCGGATTCGGCCCCCTCGCGGATCGGGTCGATGAACGCATCTGCCGATTCGGGCAGAAACGCCGTGCCGATCCAGCCGTCGGACTTGGCACCGGTGAGCCGCAGGTTCGAGGGCCCCATCGAGGCGATGTAGATCGGGATCTCGGCGCCGGCCACCGGCGACCGGATGGCTTTCCCCTGACCGTCGGGCAGCGGAAGCTGATAGGTCCTGCCCTCATAGGAGAGCCGCTCGCCCGACGCGATGGTGCGAATGATGTCGATGGTCTCGCTGGTTCGGGTGACCGGCTTGTCGAATTTCACTCCATGCCACCCCTCCATGACCTGCGGACCACTGCTGCCCACTCCCAGCACGAAACGGCCATCGGACATTTCCTGAAGCGCCAACGCCGACATGGCCAGCAGTGCCGGCGATCGCGAGCCGAGCTGCACGCAACCCGAGGCCAACGTGATCGATTCGGTGATCGCCGCCAGGTAACCCAGGGGAGTGAGGGCGTCGTACATCCAGGCTTCGGGGACCCAGACCGAGTCGGCACCCAGCTTCTCGGCGTCGCGAACGTATTCGAGCGCAGCCTTGTCGGCGCCCGGTGGCATGACGCCGATCTTCAGAGTCACCCGTCGCCGCCCTCGGCCAGACTCTTGATGCCATTGGTGGTCAGGATCATGTTGCCTCGCCACTCCTCGAGGCGGACAGCAACGATGTCCTCCTCACGGTCGGGCATCGCTTCGATCGCAGGAGTGAGGCCCGACGGCCCAGGGCCCATCTCGGCGCTGAACCGCAGCGTCGAACCGGAGCCATCGGCGGATCCGGGGGATCCGGGGGATCCGGGGGAAAGGTCGTACCGCCAGCGGGCGGCTCGGTCTTGGTCCAGACCGACGCTCCACTCAAACGTTTGCTCGGGTTCGAAATCGGTGATGGTGCACACCACGTTCCATTCACCCACCAGGTCGTGCTTGTTGTAGCCCCGAAAAGTGGCGCCCAGCGCGGCACCGTCGTCGATCCACTCGCCCTTCTGAAACTCTTCGGAGAACGCAGCCGGCATGTTGACGTCACAGAGGATCGGCCAGACGGCAGCGGGCGGCGCATCGATGTGGACTTCGACGTGGGTGGTGGGGCTGTCGGCGTATTTGACCATGACCTTGTGCTACTCAAGCACCGGGTTCCTGTCGAGTTCGGCGCCGGGAGGTGCTGTGCCAAGATGTCGCCATGCTCACCGTGTACCCGGCTCGGGTCATCCACACGATGAACCCGGCGCTGCCGCAGGCCACAGCGGTTGTGGTGAGCGATGGCAGCGGTTCGGTGCCAAAGGGCATCGTCGAGGTGGGAACCATCGAGTCGGTGCAGCCATGGCTCGACGCCCATCCGCACCAGGTCGACACCACGTTTTCGGACCATGTGCTCTTCCCTGGTTTCGTCGACCCGCACCTGCATCCCTCGCTCAGCGCCACCCTTTTGCCGATGAACTTCATCACGGCCATGTCGTGGGATCTGCCCGACCGGCTGGTGCCAGCCACGTCCTCTCCCGACGCGTTCATCGACGAACTCCAACGGCTCCATCGCCAAACCCCCGACGGCGAGCCGGTGTTCACCTGGGGTTACCACGAGCTTTGGCACGGGCCGATGAGTCGCCAGTTGCTCGACTCGGTGGCGACCGACCGGCCGATCATCGTGTGGCAGCGGTCGTTCCACGAGATCTTCATGAACTCAGCAGCGTTTCTGTATTTCGAACTCGACGAGGCGCGCCTCGAGAAGCACCCGCAGGTCGATGTTGCGGCCGGGCGCTTCTTCGAATCGGGTATGGGCATCGGGGCCGCAGCGATGAGCGGCCACATCATGGACCCCGACCGGTTTCGCCACGGACTCGAACTCACCAAGGCTGCAGTGCATCAGGGCGGCCACACCACCATCGGCGATCTGACGGGAAGCCAGTTCGATTCCGACACCGAGTGGGCGGCTCTTCACGAGGTGATCGGTGGCCCGGACACACCGTTCCGGGTGCAGATGATCCCGGCCGGAGCGCGATCGCTACGGGACGGTCTGGGTCGTGAAGACCCGGCCGCCTGGCTCGATGCGTTCGCTGACAAGCGCGGGTCCGACAAGCTGTACTTCCGTAACAACGTGAAGCTGTTCACCGACGGTGGGTTCTACGCCCAGTTGATGCGCGTGAATGCGCCGGGGTTCATCGACGGACATCAGGGCGAGTGGATGATCGCTCCCGAGCAGTTCGAATCTCTGGCCCGCGGTTTCTGGAATGCCGGGTGCCAGATCCATGTGCACTGCACCGGTGACATGGGTGTGGAGTTGGCGCTCGACGTGCTCGCCAAGCTCCAGTGGGAGCGGCCACGGTTCGATCACCGGTTCACCATCGAGCACATGGGCTTGTCGTCGCCCGAGCAGGTTGCCCGACTCGCCAAGCTCGGCGGGTTGGTCTCGGCCAACGTGTACTACCTGCACGAGCTGGGCGAGAAGTACTGGAAGCACTCGGTGGGCTACGAGCGGGCCTCGCAAATGGCCCGGGTCCGAACCTGTGTGCGCGAGGGCATCCCCACTGCCCTGCATTCCGATTTCACCATGGCGCCGGCCCGCCCGCTCACCAGCGCCTGGGTCGCAGTAAACCGACTGAGCGAGCGCGGCGATGTGTTGGGCCCCGACGAACGGCTGTCGGTCCATCAGGCCATGCGAGCCATCACCTGCGATGCCGCCTATGTGCTGGGCATGGAGGACCGGATTGGGACCATACGGGCGGGGAAGTCGGCCGATTTCACCGTGCTCGATGCCGACCCCTATCAGGAAGACCCCGAGGCGCTCAAAGACATCCCGATCTGGGGGACGGTCTTTGAAGGGGCGGTCCACCCCCTAGGCGCCACGTGATTCCGCTCAGCGTCATCGGCGGCTACCTGGGCGCCGGGAAGACCACCTTCCTCAACCGACTTCTGGCTGGCGACCACGGACTCCGGTTGGCGGTGTTGGTCAACGACTTCGGCGAGGTGAACATCGACGCCTCGCTTATCGCGAGTCACGATGGCGACACCTACACACTCACCAACGGCTGTATCTGTTGCAGCATTGGCGATGATCTCAGCGGCACTCTCCTCGATATCGCACGGTCTGAGAATCCGCCGGACGAGGTGGTGATCGAGGCCAGCGGGGTGGCTGATGCGACCCGGTTCGCAACGTACTCAGGCGAGTGGATCGGCTTTGGGTTGCGCGGCGTCGTGGTGGTGGCCGACGCCGAGACCATTCGCACCAAGGCAGCCGACAAGTACGTGGGCGACCTCGTCGTGCAACAGCTACTCGGTGCCGATCTCATCATCCTGAACAAGATCGATCTGGTGGGCGAAACGATTGTGGACGATATTGAGCGCTGGCTCGACGGGCTGGGGGTGGAAGCCCCCGTGATCGCCACCACCGAAGCCGATGTGCCCTTTGGGGTGCTCTTCGACCGGCCGGCGAACGACCAGCGACTCCGTGATGCCAATCAGGCAGCCAACCATGAAGCGATGTTCGCCACCACTGTGGTGCGCGACGACCAGCCCTGGGAGTTGGGCAGGCTCGAGGCGGCGCTCGAATCCTTGCCCCGAAGCGTGGTGCGGGCCAAGGGCGTTGTCCGACTTCTTGACGCCGCAAAGCCGCAACTGGTTCAGCTGGTGGGCCGACGGTGGCAGGTGACCGACGCCCCGGCGTCGCCAGATGCACAGACCGAAGTCGTACTTATCGCCATCAGCTCCGACCAGGAAGTCGAAGCGGTTGGTGAAGCAATGGCGACCGCAGCTCGCGCCTAGCTGAGCGATGTTCGCTAGGTGACGGCCGGTTTCAGCGTGTAGCGAATCGGCAGGGTCTTGTGTCCGCCGACAAAGGTCGTCTTCATCGTGGTGGGCTCGCCAGCCAGTTCGATGGTGTCGATGCGCGGGATCACGTGGGCAAACAGCCGCCGTAGTTCGTTTCGGGCCAGCTGGGCGCCCAGGCAGAAGTGAATGCCGTACCCGAAGCTCACCTGGCGGTCGGCGTTGCTGCGCTCGATGTCGAAGGTCAGCGGATCCTCGAACACCTTCGGGTCGAGGTTGGCGGCCTTGTAGGACAGGTACAGCCAGTCGCCCTTGGCGATCTTCTGGCCGCAGATTTCGGTGTCCTCCTGCGCGGTGCGCATGAAGTGGCGCACGGGTGCGGTCCAACGAAGCATCTCTTCGACGGCGTTGTTCATCAGATCAGGGTTGTCCTGGAGCTTTCTCAGCTGCTCGGGATTTTCGATGAGGGCCCGCATGCCGCCCGCCATGGCCGACGAGGTCGTGTCGTGACCGGCAGTGGCGATGATGACGTAGTAGCCCATGGTCTCAAGGTCGGGCATCGGGGCGTCGTCGATCTGACCGTTGGCGATCAGCGACGCGAGGTCGTCGCCCGGGGTTTCGCGGCGCTTGGCGGTGAGGTCTCCGAAATAAGCGTAGAAGTCGCCCAGGACCTCGGCCAGGACCTCGGGGCTCACCTCGTCGCGTTGCAGGTCGGGGTCCTGCCCGCCGAACAACTGTTGGGTCAGGGTGAGCATGCGCGGGTAGTCCTCTTCGGGCAGGCCGAGGATCTTCAGAATCACCTGAAGCGGAAACGGCAGCGCGATATCGACCGCAAAGTCGCACTGGCCGCCCAGCGACTCGAGCTTCGCGACCGCCTCGATCGACAACGCTTCGAGGCGGTCGTCGAGCCGGCGAACCGACGCGGGCTTGAACCAGTCGTTGGTGAGTCGGCGGTATTTGCCGTGCTGCGGATTGTCCATGTGAATGAGGGTCTTGATGTCCACCGTGCGGCTGGCTCGGTCGGCCTTGGTGATCAGTACCGATTCCGGTTCGTTGGTGAACATCTCGGGGTTGCGCTCGATCTCGAGCAGCGCGGCATGATCGATAACCGCCCAGAACGGATTGAAGCCCTCGCGCTCGATGCGGTGGATGCCACCCTCGCCGTGGAGCCGCACCGCCTCGCTGTTCCAATCCGCGAGGTCGCCCCAGCGGTGGTTGTCGCTGAAGATGTCGTGTTGCGCAGCTGGCCCCATGTCGATAGTCATGGGCGGGACCGTAGGGCGAGGGGCTTTCGCGAACAACTAGGATCGCCGGATGGAGATCAAACCAATCGAACTCGCCGATGGTCTGGAATTCGCAGCTGAGGTCCGCAACGGTGCGCTCATCACGTTGCGAAAGGACGGACGTCCCCAGGCGTCCGAAGTGCACCATGCGGTGCTCGACGACACCATCGTGTTCTCGGTGCTTCCGTCGCGGGCCAAGGTGTTCAACGTCGAACGCGATGCGCGGGTGCTCTACTACATCTCCCATGAGGGCAGTTACCTCAGCTTCGACGGCCCGGCCGAGGTAAGCCCCGTCGCCACCGAACCCGAGGGTCCCGCCATGGACACGCTCATCAACGCGTTCCGGGCGGTTGCCCGCAAAGACCACCCAGACTGGGATGAGTTTCGGGCGGCCATGATTGCCGAGCGTCGGCGGGTTATCACCGTGCGGCCCACGAGCGTGGTGGGCCTGATTCGGCCGGTCTGGCGCTAGCGATTTCGAGCGGACAGCGGTCATCCGGCGCGAAAGAAACCTGCAATTGGCCTGCTCAGCGCCTACTCTGGCCACCTAGGCGGAGATAGGGGGATGCCCCTTTGGGACCAAAACCAGCACAAGATGACCGGCCGGCGCGCTATGAGTATCGCGTCTGGGGCGAGAACCGCAAGGCTCGCAAGCTCATGGCCAAGATGGCGTCGGACAAGAGCATCGATGAGTTCCGCGACTGCTATTTCCTTACCGACGATGCAACCTTCAACGCCAAGGTTCGCGACAACACGCTGAAGATCAAAGAGTTAGTTGCGGAGAAGAAGGGCTTCGAGCGCTGGGCCTCCGGTCGATACCAGGCGTCCGATGACGTCCCGACTCCCTTCGATGTGTTGTTCGACGAGCTCAAGCTCGAGCGACCCCAAAACGGGAAGAAGTACGACCTCGAAAAGGCCATCGACAAGCTCGACCCGAAACTCGGTGTTCGCTCGATATTCGTCACCAAAACCCGCAGGCGCTACCAGATCGGCAGCGTGTTGGCCGAGGTCACCGACATCGAGATCGACGACAGTGGCGACGTGCTTCGCACCCTGGCCATCGAGGGCGATGATCTCGAAGAGTTGGTGTCGTTGCGGAAGAAGTTGGGCCTACGCGACGAGGAGAACGTTGCGATGCACCAGGTGGTCGACGAGCAGCACGACTAGCCGACTGCGCTTGGCAGTTCGGTACCGGCAAAGAATGCATCGAGGTTGTCGACCGCTGCCATACCCATGGCGGTTCGGACCTCGTCGGTGGCCGAGCCCACGTGGGGGAGAAGCGTGACATTCGGGAGCTCGCGCAGTGCCGGGGGCACCGTCGGCTCATCGACGTAGACATCGAGTCCCGCTCCGGCAATCCGCCGTTCGGTCAACGCTGCGATGAGCGCGTCCTGATCGACGGAATCTCCCCGTGCGGTGTTCACCAGATGGGCCGTTGGTTTCATCAGCGCCAGGTGCTCGGCGGTGACCGCCGGTTCCGACGCGCCGCCCGGCACGTGCAGCGAAACCACGTCGGCGGTCGCCATTAACTCTTCAAGCGAATCGAGTTGTGTGGCTTCGAAACCGAGCCCGTTCACCGGCGATCGATTGAAGAACACCACCGTCATGCCCAGGGCCAAGGCGGCCTTTCGGGCGGTGGCCTGGCCGATGCGTCCCATGCCCACAATGCCCAGCACGTTGCCCTGCACGCTCATGCCGAGGTGGTCGACCAGCGAGAAACCGGTCCACGCTCCGGCGCGCAATCGCCGCTCGGCGTCGGTGGCACCGCGGGTCGAAGCCAGGATGAGGAACAACGCGATGTCGGCGGTGGCTTCGGTGAGCACATCGGGCGTGTTCGACACGCGAATACTCCGCTGCGTTGCCGTGGCAACGTCGATGTTGTTGAAGCCGACGCCAACGTTGGCGATGATGCGCACGCGTAGATCGGTGCCTGCGAGTATTTGAGCGTCGATGCGGTCGCTCACGGTCGACACGAGCGCGTCGTAGCCGGCCATCGCTGCGGTGAGATCGGCAGCCGAGGGAGCCTCATCGTCTGGATTGAGCGTGACGTCGTAACCCGACAGCAACCGTTCCTCGACCGCAGAGGGGAGCTTTCGGGTGACGAAGACGGACGGGCGATCACTCACCGCTCCGACACAACCTCGCTGGTGAGGTCGGCGACGCTGTTGACGCCGATGAGTGCCAGGGTCTGCTCGACTCCGGCCTGGAAGAAGTCAAACATGTGGTCCACTCCGGCCTCACCCCCCGCCGCGAGGGCGTACAAATGTGGCCTCCCGATCATGCATGCGTTGGCGCCGAGAGCCACGGCTTTCACCACATCGGAGCCTCGCCGCACGCCGCCATCGCAGTAGATCTCGATCTTGCCGCCAACCGCATCGGCAACCGGAGCCACCAGGTCGATGATGGCCGGGGACGTGTCGAGCTGTCGCCCGCCGTGGTTCGACAGCGCGATGGCCTCGATGCCTTCCGACGCGGCGATCCTGGCATCGGCCACCGACTGGATTCCTTTGAGGATTACCGGGCCGCCCCACTCGCTGCGGATCCACGCAACATCGTCCCAGGAGAGTCCCGGGTCGAATTGTTGGCCGACGTACTCGGCCAGCGACACCGCCGAAGAGCCGTCCTCGGTGGTGTTTCCGAGCCGCTCGGTGCTCACCGCAACGTTGGAGAACACGATTGGGTCGTTGCGCAGAAAGTCGAGCACCCACACTGGGCGTCGTGCTCCGTCGATGAAGGTGTCGAGCCCCAGCTTGGGTGGGAGCGACATGCCTCGGCGAACGTCGCGCTCGCGTCGTCCGAGCACCGCGGTGTCGACGGTGATGTGCAGCGCTTCAAATCCGTTTTCCTTGCACCGCTCCAAGATGTCCTTGGTGAGCGCACGG
>CAZGVQ010000086.1:0-10020 GCA_964529355.1 uncultured Acidimicrobiales bacterium | reverse complement strand
GTTTCAACGCGGTCGCCGCGGTTCGCAGATTGGCTCGCTCGTCGGCCGAGCGGGCTTCGGCACCGACGACCCACTGTTCCCAACTCTGGTCCCAGGAATCCTCTCGACTCGTGTCCGGAACACGGCTGTCGTCCTGGCGTTGTTGTCGCTGGGCCAACGCTCCGGCGAGGGTGTACAGACCGTCGTCATTGGTGAGTTCGCCATTGCGCACCATGCGGCTCAGGGCAACCCGGGTTGTCCCGGGCGCAATGCCGAACAGCTCGCCCAGCGCCACCAGCAACTTGCCCGAAAGGGTGGCCGGATGGCGACCCAGGAGGGTCGAGGCGATCAGGCTGCGGCTGTTGAGGGAGCGTCGCTCTGGGCGACCAGCGCTTTCCATAGCGACCTGTAGTTGGGCCACACCAGATCGTCGGTGAGGTAGCCGTCCTCGACCAGGATCTGATGGAAGCGGGGAAGGTTGCGCAGCGGCACGCCGGAGTCGACGTGGTGGGCTACGTGGTACCCAACGCTGAGCGGCGCCAGGATGCGGCTGAGCACGCCTTGCTGCACGTGGTGGCTGGTTTCGCGTCGATCCGATGACCGGGTCATGCCGCCGTGCTCGGCAATGGAGCGGAGCCGGTTGAGCACCTGATAGACGCTGAGGTATGGCAGCACCCAGATGAGGAGATACAGCCACGGAGCACCTGCGGCGAAGAACGCGGCGAACACCGCAATCTGCATGCCGAAGAACCGGGCGCTGTTGCGGAAGAACTTTGGTTTGAACAACCCGAGGATGCGCGGCTTCAGCTGCCGGTATGCCGACACGCCAAAGAAGTCGCGGCGCAGCTTGCGCCGCAGCGACGACTTGGCGATGGGATAGAAGCTGTACAGAAGGAAGTCGGGTTCCTTGGGGCCGAACTCGTCGCGGTGATGGTTGGAGTGACCACGGCGATAGTGGTGGGTACCGGTTCCCAGCGGAATCCAGCCCAGCACGGTGATACCCAGAACGTCGTTGATCTTGCGGTTGGAGAACAGCAGCCGGTGGGCGGCCTCGTGGTGGAGGATGTACATACGATTCTGGGCGATTGCCATGAGCGGAAACGCGGCGGTGGTGACCAGTGGGTTCGCTGCAAGGATGACCACGGCCACGATGGCCGGCGGAAACGCCAGGGCAAGCAGCACGGTGAGGGCATTGCGCGCATCGGGAATCTGGCGCAGCTCGGCCCGCAGTTCGGCCTTGGGCCGACCATCGGGCCGAAGGCGATCGGATCCGGCAAACGGTGCGATGTCGGACGGGACCATGCCGCCGGTGTGGGCAGCGACAAGCTCGTCGAAATCGATGGGAGTTTCTACGGTAGCCACAGGTCCAATATTACATAAGTTCTGACACCTGTCAACCGCGACGTAATATCGAGGTCAACTAGGATCGGCACATGATCGTCACCGTCGTCCGATTCCCACCAACCGCCGAGCCGGTTTCTCTCGAAGACGCTGCCGAGCGGTTCGGCGGCAACGCACACACCTACCTCGACACCCCCGGCCTGTTGTGGAAGGCCTACCTCCGCAGCGAGGACGGTCTTACGGTCGGCGGCACCTACTGGTGGACCGATCGAGCCAGCGCCGAGGCCCGGTTCAACGACGGCTGGTTGGCCGGCGTGACCGCCAAGTACGGCAACCCACCCACCATCGAATGGTTCGACGCGCCGGTAGTGGCCGACGCTCGCAACAATGTGGTGCTCACCAACGCGCCCCAGTAGTTTTCGCACGTGGCAAACCCTGATTCTCTCGGCTTCGACACCCTCAGTCTGCATGCCGGGCAACAGCCCGACCCCACCACCGGATCCCGGGCTGTGCCCATCTACCAGACCACGTCGTACGTGTTCGACGACCCCGACCACGCTGCGGGGCTCTTCAACCTCGAAGTGCCGGGCCATCTGTACTCCAGGCTCTCGAACCCGACGGTGGCGGTGCTCGAAGAGCGGCTGGCCGCTCTCGACGGTGGTGTCGCAGCGATCTGCACAGCCAGCGGAACCGCAGCGCTTCACCTGGCAATCGTCACGTTGTTGTCAGCCGGCGATCATGTGGTGGCCTCGCGCAATTTGTACGGCGGCTCGTACAACATGTTCAACCTCACCATGCCCCGCTTCGGCATCACCACCACCTTCGTCGACCCGCGCAACCCCGAGGACTTTGCAGCAGCGATCCGGCCCAACACCAAGTTGTTGTTTGGCGAGACGCTCGGCAACCCCGGAATCGAGGTCATGGATATCCCGGCGGTGGCCGAGGTCGCGCATGCCAATGATCTGCCGTTGATGATCGACTCCACCTTCTCCACGCCGTATCTCATGCAGCCCATCGAACACGGCGCCGATGTGGTGATGCACTCGGTCACCAAATTCCTTGGCGGCCACGGCATCGCCCTGGGCGGTGCGCTGGTGGATGGCGGCAACTTCGATTGGGAGGCGTCGGGTAAGTTCCCCACCCTCACCGAGCCCTACGCCGGCTACCACGGCATCGTGTTCACCGAGGAGTTTGGCCCAGCGGCCATGGGCATGCGGGCTCGCGCCGAAGGCCTTCGCGATTTCGGTGCGGCTATGACCCCCGGCAACGCGTTCCATCTTCTTCAGGGGGTCGAGACACTCCCCCTTCGCATGGCCCGCCACGTCAGCAACGCCACTGCGGTGGTCGACGCGCTCGAGGCCAACGATTCAGTGGCCTGGGTGAAGCACCCACACAGCACTACCCACCCCGATCACGACCTGGCCAAGACCCTCTACCCCAAGGGCGCGGGCGCCATCATGAGTTTCGGCATCAAGGGCGGCCGCGACGCGGGCCGCAAGTTCATCGAGGCGGTGCAGCTGGCCAGCCACCTGGCCAATGTGGGTGATGCCAAGACACTGGTGCTGCACCCGGCCAGCACCACCCATCAGCAGATGAGCGACGACGATCTCGATGCAGCCGGAATCGGCCAGGACCTCATCCGGTTGTCGGTGGGTCTCGAAGATCCGGCCGACATCATCGGCGACCTCGAGCGAGCGCTGCACTACTCGCAGAAGGGGAACTAGATGGAAACCACCGTCGCGGGTCGCAAGGTCCGTTTTGGAAACTCGGCGATGGATGTCGAACGCGATGTCCCAGCCGTGGTGTTTCTTCACGGCGCCGGCATGGATCACACCGTTTGGCAGCTGCAGAGTCGCTATGTGGCTCACCACGGGTACCGATCGATCGCCGTCAACTTTCCCGGCCACGATCGCTCCGAGGGCCCTCCCCTGTCGTCGGTGCAGGACATGGCCGCATGGGCGGCCGAACTCATCGACACGCTCAACGTTGCTCCAGCTCATGTGGTTGGGCACTCGATGGGTGCGCTCGTCGCGCTCGAACTGGCCGCCAGCAGCCCCGACTCGGTCCGGTCGTTGGTGCTGCTCGGCGTGGCGGCCACGATGCCCGTCAACCAGGCCCTGCTCGATGCGGCGGCAAGCGACCAACACCTGGCCGGAGAAATGATGACCAACTGGTCGCATCATGCGTCGGTACAGGTGGGGGGTCACGATGTTCCCGGGTACTGGCAGATGGCATCGAGCAGCCACCTCATCGACCGGTGCCCGGCAGGCACCCTGGCAGTCGACCTCAACGCCTGCAACGCCTATGAGAGCGGTGTCGAAGCGGCAGGCCGGGTGACCGCGCCGGTCACGATGATCCTTGGCCAGAACGACAAGATGACCAACCCCCGTGCCGCAGAGCCGCTCATCGACGAGCTGGGAGACGTCTCGGTCGTCAGCATCGCGAACGCTGGCCATATGGCCATGATCGAGGACTCCAAAGCGGTCCGTAACGCACTCATGGCAGCGCTCGCCGCCAACTAACTCTGTGGGCTACCACCGGCCATGGGTGGTAATCCTGGAAGGGTGAAGCGCTGGTTCGAAGAGGCCCTCACGGACCCGAGAGATGTCCGAATGCGAGAAGCATGCTGGGCGCGCGGGCTGAGCTACTTCGGCGCTGACCGAGCCCCCGACCCCATCGAAGACCTTGCGTTTCTTGGACCGAAGGGACTCCACCGGTGGGCCAACGTCGCGTACGGCATGTACGAGGGAGGGGTCGAGAAGTGGTTCTTCGATCTCAACACGACGGGCGACGAGTCCGGGACCGCACCGCAGGAAGACCGGCCATCGACGATGGACTACATCGGCGGCATCACGACCGCCGATCGCGACTGGCCAACGGTCACGATTTCAGACCGACGTGTGCGCGACAGGTTGGCTGATCGACTTGGACTCAACGAACGGTGGGAGACCAGCGCGAAGACATTCGACAACCGCTTTCGGGTGCAGGCGACGCACTACGGCTTCACTGCCGAGTTGCTCGACAAGCACATTCGGGCGGTGCTCCTCGGTCTGCCGAGCGAAAGCGTCGTCACGATCCGCGGTGCCCATGTGATCATTGTGGCGCCTCGCGACAGTCGCCTTCCGCTTGCGTTGGAGCCGATCATGGACGAGTTCGAACGCAAGGTGCCCTTGATCATCGACACCTGGCCAAGCGAGACGGAAGCACCGTGAGCACATCGATGCCCCACAGGGCGGATCGGGCTACGGAAGGGAGATGACCGTAACCTTGCCGGTGGTTCCGTCGACTTCGATGGTTGCGCCATCGGGGATGCGCCGGGTTGCGTCGGTCACGCTCACCACACAAGGGATTCCCAGCTCGCGCGACACGATGACCGCATGACTCATCTGGGCGCCGACATCGACCACCACAGCTTCGGCCGGCACAAACAAGGGTGTCCAGGACGGGTCGGTGAGCGGCGCGACCAGCACGTCGCCCGGCCCCAGATCGCCGGGATCTGACGGGTCGAGCACGACCCGTGCCACCCCGACGGCTTTGCCCGGGCAGCCCGAGACACCCGACAATTCATCGCCCGTCGCCACCGCCACCGCTTGCTGGTCGTCGCGGAGCGGCCACGTGTCGGGTGAGGGAATCTGCCCCACGAACGTGAACGGTGGCACCCGGCGGGCGAGTTCGGCTCGGGCGGCGCGGCGTTCGGCGATGACCTCGGCGAACGGTGCCGGGTCGTCGATGAACGCCTCGAGTTCTTCGCCGACCACATACCAAATATCGTCGGGCGCTGCGTCGCTTCGTTCGGCGATTCGTCGACCGAGTTCGAGCGCCGCCAGCCGGCTGATTTGAATCGACCGGACCACCGTGGTCTTGCTCCGTTCGCGACCCTGGCTGAACATCGACGCGGCCTTCAGCGCCCGGTCGAAGATGGTGCGCCGGCCAAATCCCATCTTTTGGCGCACCTCTTTGACCGTGCGTTTCCGTTGCTCGGCGAGCCGGCTGCGCTGAAGTTGCGGATCGTGATCGTCCGAAGCGCCCCGCATGCGGTCGATGAGGGCCAACGGCAAGGAGTGGTCGGTGCCCCACGTGTGACAGGCCACCTCCCATTCGTTGGGTCCGCGGCTGCCATGCTCGGCGAGAAACAGCTCGAAGGACGCAAGAAAGGCAATGGACTCGGGGTGAGCCTTGAGACGCTGCTCGAGACCGTCGAGGCCAGCCTCGAATTCTGCGTTGACCACCGGATTCGAGGCCGCCAGTTTCCCCAGACGGAAGAGTTCAGCGGCCGGCGCCGCAGATTCGACCTCGCCGATTCCCGCCAACAACTGCATGGCCACGTCGGGATCGCCCAATACGTCCTTGCACAGCCGGCCGAGCGTGGTTACTGCGGTGGAAGCTTGCATCGAGGTGAACAGGTGCGCCTCGAACAACCGAACACCGAAATCGGTGAAGTTGGTGAGCGTGTCATACAACGACGCGTCGGTGGCGCGGGCCGGGTCGCCGCGCTCGGCGATGAGCAATTCGACCTCGTGCTTGTCGGCGTCGAGGTGCGAGATGTCGCTGGCGTTGATCGTCTGCCAGATGAATCGCAGCGACCGAGCGGACGCCTTGTGGTTGGTGTCGTCGGGATGCACCTCGTGCGGCGGAACGATGTCGGCGTTTCCGAGCAGCCCTCGGTCGAGATCCTCAAGGTCTCCGCCTGGTACACGTAGCGCGATCACCCGGTTCAGCGACAGGTTCAGATATGCGTAGCCGCCGAACACTCCGGTGGCGATCGAGACCGGGTCGTCGGAGCTGCCGGTTTCCTCGACGAACTCCTCGGCGTCCATCAGCCCGCTCCTGACGATGGCCCGCCGGAACGCCTTGAGCCCCTGCTGCCCGGCCAGGGAGTAGCCCAGCGGGTAGAAGACTTCGGGGTAGACCTCGCCAGCGTTGCCCCGGGTGTAGACGGGGAACCGCTTACTCGGCGTCGCGCTGATGTAGCGCCCGATACCGAGGTCGCGGTAGGTCATCCGAGTAGCGGAAGGTCGTAGTTGGCCCGAAGGTACGTAACCGTGAGAAACGCGGCCACCATCATCATCAGCGAGATCACGATGGTGGACGGCGGGATCTTGCCATCCTCGGGTATGCCCGGAGTTCGTTTGCGCATCCACCGTAGTGCTCGATCAGCCCAGGCGACGTCCTTGGAAAGCACCACCAACCCGCCGGCCACGATCACCCCACCGGGACCAGGCAACGGCATGAGGATGATGCCGAGGATGACCAGGAAGAACCCGAAAGTCATGCGGACGATTCGCACCGCAATGTGAGCGCGCGCCTCGGCCTCGCTGCTCTCGTGCTCGCCGGTCGCGTACTCGGCCTGAACCGCGGCTTCCTCGAAGCGCTCGTAGTCAAAGCCCGACGTGTGTTCTGGTTCTGCCGGATCCGGCTTGGATGGCGGCGACCCCGCCAGCCACTCTGCTGGCGCTGGCTCTGCTGGCCCGAACTCTGAAGGCCCTGACTCAATCGACATAGCTACAAACTACTGCCGATCGAGGAACCGATATACATCGACCAGGTCGACGCCGGGAAACGGAGAGAACTCCTGGGATCCGGCGGGCAGCGCGGTGAGCACGTGACTCCGCTGCGCTGCTGATGGCCAGGCCACGTCCTTCCATCGTTCGATGAGCTCGGGATCGGGCAGCCCGTCGGCCGACGTGGCGCTGATCCTTCGAATCGTATCGCCGCCCCGGAAGTACTGTGCGTGCTCCTCGCGGGTTCCGATGGTCACCGCAAACGGGTTGCGACCTGAGTTGTTCTCGACGTAGGTGACACACCAGAAGTCGCCGACGTCGGTGCTGGTGTGTTGGTAGTGCAACAAAAAGCCATCGCTGCTTTGCCAGGCCTGGCGCGATCCCCAGCGGCGAGGAACCCGCTGCCCCTCGACGGTTCCATCGGCGGCCGAGGGAATGTGGATGCCGTCGTTTTCGTACGCCTTCCCAATGACCCCTTCGGAGTTGGTTCGGAGAAAGTGCACGGGAATATCGAGGTGCTCGGTGGCCAGGTTGGTGAACCGGTGAGCTGCGGTCTCATAGGACACATAGAACATCTCCTTAAGATCCTCGATGCTGATGTCCTTCTCTTCCTTCTCGCGCTGTAGCAATTCGACCGAGACACCCTCGGGAAGCAACACGGCGGCCGCGAAGTAGTTGGATTCGATTCGCTGCCGCAGATAGTCGGCGAAGTCGCCGGTTGTCTGATGGTCGAGTGCAAAGTGTCCGAGGGTCTGCAGGACAACCGACCGGGCCGCTCGAAGCGTGAGGCCGTCGCGATCGGGGATGTAGATCACCCGACGCCGTTGGTCGGTGACCGACCGCGCCGAGCGCGGCATGCCCCGGACGCGTTCGATACTGAACCCGAAGTGGGCTGCGATTGCCGTAAGAAGGCGTTCGGACACCGGGCCGCTTCCCGGGTAACCCACAGCGTCCAGTGCTTCCTTGGCCGAGACTTCGATGTCGGGGAAGTAGTTGTTGCAGGCCCGCATTTCTGTTCGGAGCTGCGCGTTGGCCATACGCGCCCGGTCGCCGGCTCGCTGTCCGTGACCGTCCGAGTCATCCTCGGGCATGCCCGGTAGTGCTTCGAAGAGACCTACCACCGTCTCGAGAATCTCGTCAGAGACTTTGGTGGAGAGCTTGATGCGCGGCAGGCCAAGCGCCCGGTAGCGGGGATCCTCCATGGCGCGGGCAACACCCAGCTCGAGCTCGCTTCGGCGATCGGGCGGAGCGGGGTCGAGCAATTCGGAAAGTTCGACCCCGAGCGCGTCGGCGAGTTCATCGATGAGGGTCAGCTTGGCTTCGACCCGCCCGTTCTCGAGCTGACTCAGGTACGGCGCCGGTCGGCCCACCAGATCGCCGAGGCCGTTGAGCGTGAGCCCCCGAGCCTTGCGAAGGTGCCGCACACGGAATCCAAGCACTCTGGAATCGATCGTTGTGTTTTTTCCCATGTGTCCCAACAAGCCCCAAAATTGGATGGCGAAAACTTGCCTATCTTTCGATTATAGAAAAGTTGGGAGCCGTTTTCGAGCGCCCAGACGAGATTTTCCAACGATGATTCGCAATACTTTTCCCACACGACCCACCGGTCACAGCACAACTCAGCGTCAAACATTCGAGAATTGCGAGCCCCCAATGAGCATTTGCGAAGAGATCGACCTCAACCCGGCGGTTACCCAAGGAGTCCTCACTCCGGGAGCCGTTGCCTTTGCTGCCTCCCTCGAGCGTCAGTTCAGAACTCGACGGGCCGAGCTGCTTGAGGCACGCCGCGAGCGGCTCGCCGCGATGGCCAACGGCGATACCCCGCGGTTCGACGCCTCGACGTCAAAGATTCGCAGCACCGAGTGGCAGGTCGATGCCCGCCCCGAGGCATCCGGGTGCCTCACCGTCGACGTGCTCTCACCAACCGACCCGGCTATTGGCCTGTCGATGGTGTCAGGGGTCCGACTTTGTGTGGCCGACTGTGACCTCGCCGACGACTGGTCCGACCTCCTCGCCGGGCATGCCGCGATCCAAAAGGCCAAGCAGCGCCAGAACAACCACTCGGCCCATACCGCCCTCACCGTTCTCCGTCCTCGGACTCTCGATGTCGACGAGCCCAACCTGGCCATCGATGGCATGGCCATGTCGGCTGGCATCTTTGATTTCGCGGTCTCGATTTATCACTCGGCGAAGTCGCCGATGCCCGACGGCCTGCGTCTTCGATTCGAGCTGGCGGGTGTCCACAACCACCGCGAGGCCCGGTTCTGGGCCGACGTGTTCAGCGCTGCGCAGCGCGAGCTCGGCCTGCCGGCCGACTCGATCGGAACCATCGTGGCTGTCGACAATCATTCGGCGCTTTTTGAACTCGACGAGATCCTCCACGAACTTCGTCACTTTGGCGCTGCGCTGCGCAGTGTCGGCGGCACGACCCAGGCGAACCTGGTGGCCTCCACCAACACCCGCCGCGGCGCTCAGGCCATCGATCCGGTTATCGATCTGACGACCTGCGACGACCCCTCCGCATATACGAAGCTTCATACGGCGAGCTAGAACATAGGCCAAATGGCCTATGTCGGTTAGCTTTCCGACCCTGTCAGCTTTCCTGCAAGTCACCTACCGTGGTGGAATTGACTACGTCTGGTGGCCGTCTGCGCGGCCTGTCTGAGGCTTCGGAGGCCTTGTGAGCGGCAATTCAACTTCGTTGACGCGAAAAGCGCTGGCTTTGTCAGCGCTTATTCTCGTGCCGACGCTGCTGGCTGCTGCGCTAGCGCTCCGGACCTCGCTCAACTTTATGGAAAGCGCAGCGTTCGACACGGTCGAGGTGCAGACCATCGTCGCGGCACAAGAGGTCGAGCTATGGCTCAGCGAACAGAGTGCCATTGTCGAACTTGTCGCCGGAAGTCCGGACGCGGTCGACCCGCTGCTCAACCGACTCGTAGCACCCGCGGTTTCCACCCTCCCCGAACCCCTCGATGCGGCAGCGCTGGGGCTCCGGTCGGCATCCATCTTCACCGCTGACGGCGAGTTGGTGGCGGCAAGCGAAGACGCTCCCACCGTGAATCTGCCCATGCTGAGCCAGACGCTCGAAACGGGAATGGCCTTCGACACCGCTCGCCGGGTGGCCCGCGGCGACGACCGCCTGTTGGTCTTTGCCGAGATCCTCACCGAAGAAGGCCCGGGGGTTCTGGCAGCCGAGGTG
>CAZGVQ010000085.1:1199-10083 GCA_964529355.1 uncultured Acidimicrobiales bacterium | reverse complement strand
GAACGCTTCGTCGCGGTCATAGTCGGGCGGGCACTCGGTGAAGTGTGCGCCGCGGGGCGCTTCGACCACACCGTTCACAAAGATGCGGGGAATCTTGATGGTGTGCACCGTGCCCTCCTTGAGGAAATCGCCGGTGGGAATAACCTTTTCGCAACTCATGAAGGTCTTCTCGGCCGCCATGGCAAACAGATCGTCAAAGTACAGATCGGGGCCCAGGAATTGGCCGTTGCCAGCGGCATCGGCGCGGTTCATATGAATCAGCGAAGCATCGAGGTTCATGGCCGGGATCGCGACGAGTTCTTCGCCGTCGTCGTAGGGCGACGTGACGGTGCGGATCTCGGGGTTGTTGGCCAACATGTCCGAACCCAAGCCAGCGCGACACGGATAGAACGGCACCCGGTGAGCCGCCGCGAGCAGACCGAGCTGAAATGCTCCCTCGTCGAGTTCGAGCACTTCGATGCCGCCCGCTTGGCGAGCTTGGCGGAAGTGCGGCTCGAGCGGAATCGAGTCGAGCGAGACAAACCCGTAGGCGAGCTTGCGGACTTTGCCCGACTTGGCGAGCAGGCCGACATCGGGGCCGCCGTAGCTCACAATCGTGAGATCTTTCAGGTCGCTACGCAGCAGCGCTCGCACCAACGACATTGGTTTGCGACGCGATCCCCAGCCACCGATTCCGATGGTCATTCCGTCGGAAAGCTGGCCGATGACGTCGTCTTCGGTCATGAGCTTGTTGGGCACGGCACCGTCCTGAAATTCGGTAGATCCTGGGTGGGGCGAATCCGACGGTACGTCAGATTCGCGGTTGAGCACTAACTTGTCGGGCATGACTTCTGCACCGGGTGAATCCGCCGGACCCGAGAACCCGCTCGATCTGACCGGGAAGGTCGCCATCGTCACCGGCGGCACCAAAGGGCTCGGCAAAATCATCGCCCAGACGTTCCTCGCAGCTGGTGCGAACGTGATGGTCTGTGCCCGCAATGCACCCGACGAACCAGTTACTGCTGGTGAGGCCGCAGCCAAGTTCCAGGCAGCCGATGTGCGCGAGCCCGACCAGATCGATGCGGTGGTCGCGGCAACGGTGGAAGCCTTTGGACGGGTCGACATTCTGGTGAACAACGCAGGCGGAGCGCCTCTCGCCGAATCGGCCACGGTCTCGCCCCGATTCAACGCCGCGATCATCGCGCTCAACCTCACCGCCCCGATCACGTTCAGCCAGGCGTTCTTCCGGCAGGTGAGCCAACAGGATTCGACCGATGCACCGCCGGTGATCATCAACATCTCGAGCGTCAGCGGCACTCGGCCCAACCCCCACGGCGTTGCGTACGGAGCAGCCAAGGCCGGTCTCAACAACGTCACGCAGACCCTCGCCCACGAATGGGGCCCCGCAGTGCGGGTGCTCGGCGTAACCGTTGGGCTCATTCGCACCGCCGAGGGAAGCGACTACTACGGCGACGACGATGGCGCCGCAGCCGTGGGCGACGTGCTTCCGCTGAAACGAATGGGCGACCCTCAGGAGGTGGCCGATGTGGTTACCTTCCTGGTCTCACCGTTGGCTCGATGGATGACCGGCACCAATGTCGAGGTTCATGGCGGCGGCGAAGGCGCAGCGTATGTCGCGGCATCAACCGCCGACCTTCCGAGCTAACCCGCCCCTCTATTCGGCCGGTTGGTTCGCGATCTCGGCCGCGGGACGGCAGGGCTGACCGCGAAGCGAAGGACAGGGCGATACGCCGTCGGGCGCATCGAGACCGGGGATGACCGGCAGGAGGATCGAGGACGCGGCGGACGTCTGATGGCCGATGCGGGTGATGAGTCCATCGGGTCGATCGGGTAGTTCCCACGCCCACAGCGGTTCGTCGTCACCCGGGGTATCGATGGTGAGACGAAGGCGCGATCCGGCACGGAACACATGCGCAAACGCCTGTGTGCTGATGCGCACCTGGGTCCACTCGCCCTCGGGAAGCGTCGTGCGGTCGACTTCGAGCGCCGACGGTAGCGCCAGCAATTCGGTCGATTCATCCGAGAGTGTCCGGTACTCGGTGTTGAGGAAGCCGGTCTGCACCAACATCTCGGTGCCGTTGCCCCGGATCTCGGAGATCATGACTTCAATATCGGTGTTGTCGGCGTCGGCCTGCACCCACAGATCGACCGATGCCGTACCGACCAGGCCGAGATCCTCGGTGAGCACGGGGCCGTCGTAGGCCAAGGCATTTCCTTCGACCTCGGGGATCCACTCATAGGGTGGAAGCGCAGCAAAGAGGCCACCGCTACTCCCCTCGTAGTAGGTGCGCTCGCCAGCGGAGTTGTCGCGGGCAAACTGCGATGCGCCACCGTCGGCGCCCGGCTCCTCGGCGCCGAGCGAACCGTCGGGCTGAAGGAACCACCGCTGCGCTTCGGTCTCGGGTGGCGGCCACGCAGCAAACTCGGCGGTGAACCGGCCAACCGGTGAGCCAGGATCATCGGTGCCGGCGCCGCTCTCGAACGTCACCTTTACCGGCGCCTCGGATTCCCATCGGTCACGAGCTTCCTCCAACGTGCTCACGTCGGTCCAACGGTTCTCGGGGAGCGACGGTGACGCCGAGAACACCGCGTCGAAAAGGAGTGGAGCAACGGCCGTCTCGAAGATCGGATTGAAGGTGGGAACCTGTTCGGCCACGTAGATATCGAGAAACGCTTTCCATTCGTTGATACGAAAGGGTGCGTACCCGTCGACGTGCACCCCGTTGGAAAGGTCGAACTTTGCCGACGGGCTCGACGTGAAGTCATCGAGGATCACGTCGAAGGCGCCGCCGGTCTGCTCGTCCTGCCATTGGCCGGTGAGATACACGGGAACTTCAATCTGGTCGACGAAGGTGCGGGCATCGACTCGGCCGGCGACCTCGGGGGTGTACCAGGGGTTGTCGCGAATTCGCGAGACAAGATCGACACCGTGGTTTCGCAGACCCATGTTCTCTTCGCACTGGGTGTCGCCTGCGGCGATGACCTCGGCCTCCCAGCCGGTGCCGTCGGCCGCATCGATACTGACCGCCTCGACCCAACTGGTGGCAAAGCCGACGTTGAGCAGACCACCCGGTCGGACCACGCCGTTCCCGCTATCACCGATGATCGATAGTGGCGCGATGGCCGCCAGGCTCGGAGGTTGGGTACTGGCCACGAACAGTTGCGAGATTCCGGGATAGGAGAGTCCAACCATCCCCACGTGGTTGCCCTGCACCCACGGCTGGGCTGCGACCGCCTCGATGACGTCGTAGCCATCGGCGAGCTGGGCATCGTCGAAGTAGTCGTACGCGCCGCCCGAACATCCGGTACCCCGCACATTGACCCCGACCACTGCGTAGCCCCGAAGTCCGGCCAGCAAGGACGAAACCTGGGTGGGAGCCTTGCACAAAACCGGGATCGCGCCGCAGAAGGCCGAAGGGTCGAAGCCTTCTCCGCCCAGAGCCCCGAGGCCCGAGACCGGGTCAGACGGTGTGTACCCGGAGTACTCGACCACGGTGGGGTACGGACCATCCTCGGGCGGTCCGGGAAGAACCACATACGCCGACAAGGTGGTTCCGTCGCGGGTCTCGATGTAGCCAAAACCCTCCTCGATGGTCTGGCCGTCGTAGAACGACTGATCCGGGATGGACCCGGCGACATCACTCACCGTGACATCGGTTATGCCGCTGCTCAGATCGGCCATGGCCACGGTGTATCCGTCACCCGACGGCACCTCGTGGATAACCACGTCGCCGTCGTCGTCGGCAAGGGCCTCGGCCACCACCTCGTCGTTCGCGTTGATGACCTGCAGCTCGGCGCCGGGCTCGGCGCCACGAATCGTGAGTTGGCTCACCGACTCCTGGACGGTAAACGATGCCTCTTCGAGCGATGGCTCAGCGGTTGTGGTCACCGCCGCGTCGTCGGTGGCATCAGCCGCGTCGGAATCATCGCTCGCTTCTTCGTCAGCCTCGGGTGCCTCTTCGACGGCCGGTTCGGCGCCGCCGTCGTCGGCTGTTGCGGGAGCCGGGTCGTCGCTCGACCCGCCGCATGCGGCGAACAGAACGAGTCCGAACAAGAGGAAAGCAAACCGAAGAACACTACGAAGAACGCTGCGACGACGCATCTGTACTCCCAAGGTGGCGGACTCGTTACCGTAATGGCTCGCCGCGGCTACCGAGCAACTCGCTTTTGCGTTCTAACGGCGCGGTGCCAGGTCGGCAATACCCACACCGAGTCGCTCTAGTTCGTCGGGCAGGGACCCGTGGTCGAGCAGACCTGCCACCACCATCCCCGACGCTGGCGACGTCACGATGCCTGCGCCACCCTGGCCGACCATCCAGAGAAACCCTTCCACCCGGTCGTCCCAGCCGATCACCGGTTGACGGTCGGCCACGAAAGTCCGATGCCCGGCCCACGAGGTGTTGACCGATCGGATCTGAAGGTCCGCAAGCCGATTGAGGCGGTCGATTGCGAGAGCGATGTCGATTTCCTCGGGTCGGGCGTCGCCCGGAGCGGCCGCGGTTTCGTCGGCCAGCGAGCAGAGCAGTTGGTTGCCCGCCTCCGGTTTGAAGTAGCACTCGGCGCCCGGAGCCGACCCGTGCACAAAGGGCCAGCCAGTGGTGTCATGGCGGCTGCCGGTGGTGAACGCGGTGCGTCGGCAGGGCCGCAGCCCCACCGGTTCGGCCCCCGCCAATGCGCCCACCACATCTCCCCATGCGCCGGCGGCGTTCACCACGACCTCGGCCACAACCTGGCCCGACGTGGTTTGGATCTCCCAGCTTTCACCCACTCGGTTCAGTCCGGTGACCCTGCTCGAACGGAGAACCTCAAGCCCCTGCGATCGGGCGCCTCGAAGGTAGAACTGGTGGACCGCCATGACATCCACCGCCATCGCATGCGGTTCCCATACGCCGACTGCGGCGAGGGTCTGGTCGAGCACCGGACAGAGTTGGGCGATTTCGGCCCCCTCGACAAACCGCACCGACGAGGTGACCTGGGCCGCCTCGGCCGCCCGAGCCGCGAAGGCATCGCCGACCTCGGCCGGGCCGACATCGAGAAACCCCAGCGGCTCGAGAAACGGGGCGTCGGTAGCAGCCGGCGGGTCCTCGAAGAAGTCCCTCGACAACGTGCTGAGCCGATGGTTGACCGGCCCGCCGTAGTTCTCGAGGTACATCGCCGCCGACCGCGAGGTGCTGTGCATCGCCAGCTCGGACTCCTGTTCGAGCAGCACGACATCGTGATTCTCGGTAAGTCGATAGGCCGCCGACGCTCCGGCGATACCGCCGCCGATGATCGCCACGTCAGCCATGAAACCCAAACCTACCGGTAAGGGTGAGCACTCAGAAGCTGGCGATCACCACGAGGGCGTTGAATACCGAGTGGGCGATGATGGTCGGGAGCACCCGACCGGACCGCACCGCATAGCTACCGAGTACGAGGCCGATCACCCCGATCACCGAGAAGAGCATTACCGACTCACGCAAAGGTCCGCCGGTGTAGTGCAAGGCGGTGAAAGCCACTGTCGAGCCAAGCACGCCAACGACCGAACCGAAGCGTCGTTTCAGCGCCCCGAGAAGAAGCCCGCGGAAGAACAACTCTTCGGCAACCGGTGCGCCGATCACCACAAGACCGACCATCATCCACCGCCAAAACCCCTGAACGTTGGTGACGATGCCGGTATTGGTGGTCTGTTCGCTGGCCGAAAGTCCCAGGAGCCAGGAAACCAGCCCGGCCGCCACCGACCCGATCATGAGGAGCGAAAGCCCCAGCACCACCGCCGAGATGAAATCGGAGAGGCCAAGAAGAGAGATGCCAAAGTCCGACCTTGGGCCGTTGCCTTTGCGCCGGGCGACGGAAACGGCCCAGCCAGCCATGAGCAACTGAAGCCAGAGCAGTGTGATGGCGTTCAGGGCTGCGCCGGGTAGTACAAAGCTCAGCCCGTACGCCCCACCGAGCGCACCGGCCAGCACAAAGGGGAATCCGAACAGCGCGTCAAAGACACCCCATCGCACCACGAACGGCGCATTGGTGAGGGTGGTGAGTTCCTCGGCGGTGCTGGTGGCACCGCTGGCCTCAGAGGCCTGTGGGCCCCCGTCGGGGAACGTCGCGGTCATCCCAAGGTGATCGACATCGCGGCCCGGACGCTTGAGAAAACGACGAGCCCGGGCGCATCATTGTTCAGGGGTCCACCGGTGATCTGCTAGATCACAGGTGATGGCTCCCAACTTCGTCACCAACTTCGACCCTCGGTACGGCGAGGCCGTGGCGGTTGCACCGGGCATTTCGCGGGTCGTTGCCAACAACCCCAGCAAGTTCACCTTCCACGGCACCGGCAGCTACATCGTCTCGGGAGTCGGCGGTTCCGTCCCGGCACCCGCTGCAATCATCGACGCCGGACCCCGGCTTGATGATCACGTGCAAGCGGTTCTTTCGGCGGTCTCCGAGCACACCGTGAGTCATCTGCTGGTCACCCATACTCACGGTGACCACTCGCCTTCGACCCAGCCGGTAAAGGAAGCGACCGGAGCGATGTCTTACGGCTTTGGCCCGCACCCGGCCGGGGCAGTCGATGAGTCCGAGGCGGATCGACAGGCATCCGAGGATGACCGCGAAAACGACGAGGACGAGCGCACTCCGGAGGAGATCGAACTCCACCGCCCCGACACCGAGTTCGTTCCCGATGTCCTCGTCGCCGACGGCGATGTGATCGAGGGGGACGGCTTCACCTTCGAAGCCATCGCGACACCGGGCCACATCTCGAACCACCTCTGCTTCGCCCACCTCGAGTCCAACTCGATCTTCACCGGCGACCATGTCATGGGGTGGTCCACCACCATCATCCCGCCGCCCGATGGCGACATGGGCCACTACCTCGACAGTCTTCGTCGGCTACTCGATCGCCCCGAAACCACCTACTACCCCACGCACGGAGCGCCCATCACCGACCCCAAACCGTTTGTCGAGCAACTCCTCGCCCACCGGCTACAGCGCGAACACCAGATCCTGGCGCTGCTCGACGAGTCGGCCCGATCGATTCCCGACATGGTGGCGATCATGTACGCCAACGTCGACGAAAAGCTCCACAAGCCGGCCGCAAGATCGGTTGAGGCGCACCTCATCTATCTCGAACGGCAACAGCGGGTGCGCCGCGAAGCCGAGGTTGAGGGTGAGGGCGCTGGTGAGGACGCTGCGGTCTACTTTTTGACCTGAGCGCTCCGATAGGAGCGCACGATGAAGGCCCGTCTTTCCGGTATCGCCACCTGGATACCAGCGCTCCGTGTGCTCCCTGCGCTAGTAGCGCTTGCTTTGGTCGCCGCGGCCTGCGGTGCGTCATCTCCGCCGGCGCGCCAGACCGCGCTGTTGTCGATCATTCCGCCGGCGATGACCACCACGGTGCACGCCGACACCATCGACGGCGAGCACGTGGTCTTCACCCCGGTCGACCTCAACGCCGACGCGGCACGACGGGTGTACGTGCATCTCACCGAGTCAAACACCACGCCAACTCCCGCCGATCCGATGTGGGGTGCGATGGCGAATGCCGGAGCGCGGGTGATTGTGCTGGCCCACGACACCCTCGACGGTCAGGCCCTCGAGGATGATGTTCGCGCCATTCCCGAGGTGCTCGCCACGCTGCTGGGCCACCTCGATGACTCGGCTCCAGCCGACGGATGGGACGCGTTTCTGGGGAACGCACCCGAATCCGCACCCGAGGACGCAGTTGCCTGGGACCGGGTAATCATCGCGGGCCACCGCGATGGTGCCGATCGAGCGGCACTGCTGGGCTCGGAATTTCCGACCGATCGGGTGGTGTTGTTCGCCGGGCCGCTTAACGTCGACCTTGCGGCCGGAAGCGGCGCGACCACAGGGAGCAAGATCCTGACGTTCGCCAGTACCTCCGACGACCTCGCCGCTTTGGAACAGCGGTGGGACGCGCTCGATGTACCCACTGAAGCAACCCGGTTTTCGTCCGGGGCCGACGGCCAAGCGTCCTCGGTGGACTTCGAGGGAAACCGGTTTCTCTCCGAACTCACACCCATCGATGGGTTCAACCCGCGCAACGACTGGCAGCACCGCCGCTACCAAGCCCTCTGGGAGTATGTTTGCTGCGAATGAGGTTCGCAGAATCCCGCCCCCCTTCCTCGATTCCGTCGCTTCGGTCGCTCGCCTCACTCGCCGCTGTTCTCGCCCTTCTGGGACTCACCGCGTGCGAGACCGTGAGCGAGACCCTCGTGCTCAACGAAACCGGCACGGGCTCGGTGCTGGTCGACTGGACCGTCAGCGAGCAACAACTGGCCGACTCAAGCCTTGGCGCGGGATCCAACCAGGCGATCGATCGCGAGACGCTCGGCGAGGCGGTCGATGCCGCCTTCGGAACCGACGGATACGTGTTGTCCGACCAGGTTGCGTTCAACGAACTTCGGGGGGAACGAACCGGCTTCAGCATTACCAAACCGCTCCGCGATCTCGACGACGTACGGGCTCTGGGCACCGCCGATCTCACATCAGGCCGAGCGCCCCTTCTGCTGTGGCGAGATATCAGCCTCGACGAAGGAAGCGACGGTTCGCTTTCTCTCTCGGCCACTCCCAGTCAGCCTGACCGGGCCGCCTTCCTGGCGTGGGCAGCCGAGCAGGACGGCGTACGACTCGCCGATGGGGGCGACAACATGATCTTCGTCGCCTCGTTCACGCCGCGCGGCCAGATCGACAACCACAACGCCGATGAAGTCGATGGCAACACGCTGCGCTGGCGCATCGAGGGCGACGAAGCTCGCGAACTCGCCGTCGTCTGGACGCCGATGGCACCCGAAACCCAGAGCGCGGTGCCGTTCGTGGCTGGGCTCGTCGGCGTCATCTTTCTCAGCGCTGGAGCGCTGTACCTCTTCGACAAGCGCGGCATCGAGCG
>CAZGVQ010000085.1:0-1099 GCA_964529355.1 uncultured Acidimicrobiales bacterium | reverse complement strand
ATCGAGCGAGCCGATGCCTCAGGGGCTACGGATGCTGGGAGCTGACGCTCACCACTTCGCCGGTCATGTACGACGAGTAGTCGCTGGCCAGAAACACCATGACGTTGGCGATCTCCCACGGTTCGGCGCTTCGTTTAAACGCTTCCTTCTCGACCAGGGAGTCAAGGAAGTCCTGCGAACTGACCTTCTCGAGAAACGGATGCATCGCCAGGCTCGGTGAAACACAGTTGATGCGCACGCCGGCTTCTGCTGCCTCGATGGCGGAGCAGCGGGTGAGGGCCATCACACCTGCCTTGGCCGCTGCGTAGTGCGATTGCCCGGCCTGGGCCCGCCAGCCGATGACCGACGCGTTGTTGATGATCGCGCCCTTTCCTCTGGGCATCATGTGGCGCATCGCGGCCCGGGTGGCACGCATTGTTCCGGTGAGGGTGACGTCGAGGACAACGTTCCACTGCTCGTCGGTCATGTCGACCAGGTTGGCTTCGCCGCCCAAGCCTGCGTTGTTGATGAGCACGTCGATGGGCCCGACCTCGGCGATGGCCGACGCAAACAGGTTGGTGACGTCGTCCTCGATGGTCACGTTGCACAGCACGGTGTGCGGGCGGCCGTTGCCGATTTCGACCAGTCGGTCGGCCGCTTCGCCGAGGCGCCGCTCGTGAATGTCAGAGATCGTTACCGTTGCGCCCTCTTCGACGCACCGTTTGGCCACAGCAAAACCGATTCCGGTACCCGCAGCCGCGGTGACCACCACGTGTTTCCCGGCGAGTAGTCCGTGAGCAGGCACATATTCGGGCGGCGTCGCCACAACCATGGTTACCCGTCGCCCTTCTCGGCGGCTTCGGCCATACGTCGTTCGAGGTCCTCGATGAAGGGGTGCGGTTCGGTGCCGATGTTGTCGGGCAACATCTCGGCGATCTCGGCAATGGTCCACCGCTCGCCCGGTGCGTTCATGGTTCGAACTTCGGTGGGTTGGCTCCACACCGACAGCCGCTTTCCGACCGACGTGTAGATCTGGCCGTTGACGTGGCGGCCTTCGTCAGAGAGAAGGTAACCAACGATGGGGGCGACGTCTTCGGGCTCTCCCATCTCGATGCCGAAC
>CAZGVQ010000084.1:0-10107 GCA_964529355.1 uncultured Acidimicrobiales bacterium | reverse complement strand
GTGCACGCCGCCCTGTCAAGGCGGAGGTCGCGAGTTCAAATCTCGTCAGGACCGCTGATTGCAAACAACCCTGGTCGGGTAGCTCAGTTGGCAGAGCGACCGCCTGAAAAGCGGTAGGTCACCGGATCGACGCCGGTCCCGACCACCATTCTGAAGAATTTCTCTGAAGAACACAGCAACAGGTCGGTGCCGGTTTCGGCGCCGACCTGTTGTGGTTTTCCGCGTGAGGCGGGGAAGTGGGGCTCAGCGGGTGGCGAACGCTCGGACCGTGAATGTCCCGGCACCTTCGATCTTTGGCGGCACCGCGGTAAAGGTGAAACCGCTGGGCGGAAGCTCTTCGAGGTTCACCAGGTGTTCGACGATCGGCACGCCGGCTCGCAGCAGCACGGTGTGCACCGGCCGCTCGCCGTCATCGGTGCAATCGATATTGAGGGTGTCGATCCCCACACATGCCACGTCGGCCTCGACCAGCGCGAGCGCCGCGTCTTCGGTGAGGTACGGGTGGTCGACAAAGTACGCATCGGTGCCCCAGTTGGCGGCATGGCCGGTGTGGACGAGCACGGCATGCCCTGCCATACCCTCGAGCTCGTTGGCGGAGAGATCGATCGCGGTCTGTCCTCGTCGATCCAGGCAGACCGCCGGCACCGCGGCGACCCGTTCGAGGGCAAGTTCGGTGAGGTCGTGGCCGTCGGCGAATCGATGAAACGGCACATCGAGGTAGGTGCCGGTGTTGGTGCACATCGTGATGAGACCGATTTGGAAGGTGGTGCCGGGGGCGTAAATAGCTTCGGCTGCCTCGCGGGTGAGGTGGTCGGCGACGATGGGCGCCGGTAGTCCCGGGTAGGTGGTCATGCCGTCGGTGATGACATGGCTGAGGTCGATGAGTTGGCGCACGCTAGAGGGTTCCGGTGAGCGCCGCGACCACGTGCTCGAGCAGCCAACCGAGATGGATATAGATGAGCCGCGCCTGGGCGTCGGGCGCCTCGGGGTCGAAGAGGTCGTCTTCTTCGCTGACGTCGAGCTTGGTTCCCAGAATCAACCGAAGGTCGTTGATCGATGTCATCCAGAGCGTGAGCTGTTCGGTGGTGAGGGTTGCTTGGTCGAGGGTGGCCTCCACCTCATCCAAAGCGGCGAGCCGCTTTTCCATCAGCTCACCATGGACCAGTGCCTGATATCCGGCGTCGAGTTCGGCATCGTTGGCGTACGCGGTGGGGTAGAGGCGGCGGAGGCCAGCGTCGTCATCGAGCAGCAACGCCTCGCGCAGTTCGCCAAACATATGACGCAACAGCTCGCGCTGATCGTCGTCGAGGTTCACGGCAACCGCGCCATTTCGATTGAGTACGAAGGGGTCTTTGCGAAGCATGTAGGTCCCTACTGTCCTGCTAGTCCTGCTGCATCGTGGCCCACAGGCCGTGCTCATGAAGCCGAAATACATCCATCTCGGCCTTTTCGCGGGTACCGGTGGACACCACGGCCTTGCCTTTCTCATGCACGTCGAGCATGAGGTCGGTGGCCTTTTCTTTGCTGTACCCAAACAGCTTCTGGAGCACGAAGGTCACATAGGACATCAGGTTGATCGGGTCGTTCCAGACGATAACGACCCAGGGGGTGTCGAGATCGAGGCTGATATCGATTTTCGGTTCGTCGACGATGATGGGACTCGTCATGCGTGGGCCGCCACGACTCGTCGCTGCGGCGCGACCGCAGCTTGGGGCGCACCCCACGCGATGCGCAGGTGAAGCCGCAGCACCGTGACCCACACCAGGATCGATCCGACGATGTGAACCCCTACCAGCAGCGCCGGAACACCGGTGAAGTACTGGGTGTAGCCAATGGCGCCCTGAAAGAGCAGAACCCCCAGCAGCTCGCCCAGTTCTTTCTGCAGTAGCGCGAAACCGCTTCCTGACTTCTGGGTTCGCGCCAGCCAGATGGTTCCGAGCACCACTGCGAGCAGGACGATGACGCCGAAGCTATGAGCCTGGGTGATGCTGCGGATGGCGAAGGGCAGACGCTCGATGGGCTCGCCCGAGGCGCGCTCGCTGCCGGTGTGTGGCCCCGAACCGGTCACAAGCGTGCCGACGACGATGACGTACATGGTGATGGCGGTGATGAGCCGGGCCGGCCACAGCAGGTGCCCGAGGTCAGCGTTCTTGGGAGCAGTGAGAGCGGCGTCTTCGGATCGGGTTTGGCGCGCTTCATACAGCGCATCGGGCAGCGCGGCACGATGGCGCAACACCACCGCGTTCCAGATCAGCACCATCGAAACCAGGAAGTGCAGCAGCACGAGACGAGGGTCGAGTTCGAGCTGCACCACAAACATTCCGATGATGATCTGAGCAATCACGCCAGCCACCAGACCCCACGACCAGCGGGTGAGGTCGGCTCGACGAGGGGTACGTCGAAGCGCGCCGAGCACCGCAACCACGGCGGCGATTGACACCACGCCGGTGACCAGACGATTGATGAACTCAACCATTGGATGAAAGGAGAGATCGGCCACGAACTGGTCTTCTTCGCACGTGGGCCAGTCGGAACAACCCAGGCCCGAACCGGTGAGTCGGACCGTCGCTCCCGTGACGATGATGAGCGCCAGAGACACCAGGGCGAAAGTCGTCAGCTTTCGGTAGGCGGAAGGCGTGAGCGAGCGCACCGTAAAGACTGTATGTCAGAGCGTCACAAAGGTTGGCCTTGGAGCGGCTTCAAACCTACGCTCACGATGTGCTCGATGTCGCCAAGCCACCCTCCCTGTCTACGCGCGTCGGTGGCTATATCGCACTGACCAAACCGCGCATCATCGAGTTGCTGCTCATCACCACCATTCCAACCATGGTGGTTGCCGAACGAGGCCTCCCATCGCTGTGGCTTATCGCCGCCACGCTGATCGGTGGAACCCTTGCCGCCGGCGGCGCAAACGCCATCAACATGTACGTCGATCGCGACATCGACCTGCTGATGGAACGCACCCGAAACCGGCCACTTCCTTCGGGCCTCATCGCGCCACGTAATGCGCTCATCTTCGCCATCACCATCGAAACGATCTCGTTTTTCTGGCTGTGGGGATTCGTCAACCTGCTCAGCGCCGTCCTGGCGGTCACGGCGTGCCTCTTCTATGTCTTTGTGTACACGCTCTGGCTGAAGCGCACCTCCACCCGCAACATCGTGATCGGTGGAGCCGCTGGTGCCATGCCGGTGCTCATTGGTTGGACCGCGGTTCTCAACCGGCTCGACTGGGCGCCGGTCATCTTGTTTGGCGTGATGTTCTACTGGACCCCTCCCCACTTCTGGGCCCTGGCAATCCGCTACAAAGAGGACTACTCAGCCGCTGAGGTTCCGATGCTTCCGTCGGTTGCCTCCATGCGCACGACGGCCATTCGCATCGTGCAATACACGGTTGTGCTCTTTGCGCTCAGTCTTTTGTTTGGCCCGGTGGCCGGGCTCGGCGCCATCTACTTTGTGTCTGCGCTGGTGCTTGGTGGCGTCTTCCTCTACTTCGCCGTCGATGTCCTGCGCACCGAAGACTCGGTGAAAGCCATGCGACTCTTTGGCTACTCCATCACCTACGTGACCTTGCTTTTCAGCTCGATGGTCGTCGACGAACTCGTGCGGTCCGGGTTCTGATGGCGCTCCCTTTGCCGATGCCCCAAAAACATCAACAAAAGAAACCAGTTCTCCCAGCTTTTTTGGCCGAAGAACACCCTTGTAGGGTCCCTCGTCGAAGCGGTTCGCCGCTCACGCTGAACTTGGGCCTAGGCTCAAGCTTTCGGGGTCGTGGTTTTTTGACTCTGTAGACCGTTCATGCGTTCTTTTTCCTCACTCCTTTTCCACCAGCCCTTCAAACGGGATTACCGACATCAATGACGACGATTACTGAGTCCCCACCCGATGCCGACGGCACCGGCGCTGAAGCTTCAGGCTCGACGATTCACCCTCAGCACGGCGGGAACCCGCTCGAGCGAGGCGTGACGGGAATGCTCACCACCACGAGCCATCGACGCATCGGCTCGATGTATACCTGCATGGCGGTCGTGCTCGGCGTAGCGGTCACGGTCGTCTCCGCAATCGTGGGCTTCGAAAACGTCGATCCCGACAGTCTCGGCCTCTTCCGAGGCGAAACCGGACTTGCCCAGAGCGGCGCACTTGGCCTCAGTGGCGTTTCGGTGCTCGTCGTCATGCCGTTGCTGGTCGGTATCGGAACCGCCGTGGTTCCGTTGCAGGTCGGTTCGCCCTCCATTGCCTTCCCCCGGGCCGCCGCCGCGGGATTCTGGATTTGGCTGGTCGGCGCCGGCGCATACGTTGGCTCCTTCATCGTCGACGGTGGTTTCGTCAGCGGCATCAACGTCGACAACCGGGCCGTTGCGCTCACCATTGCGGCGCTGGGCGTCACCGTTGCTGGTCTGTTGCTCTCGATGGTCTGCATCGCCACCACCGTTATTGCCCTGCGTCCCGCAGGCATGAGCTTGCGTCGAGTTCCGGCGCTCTCCTACTCCTTTCTTGTGGCATCGGTCGTGTGGCTGCTCTCGATGGCGGTGTTGTTCGCCGACCTGGTCATCGCCTACGTCATCCTGCAGCACACCGATCGCGACGTTGAAGCGCTCAGCTCGATCGCCTGGATGTTCACCGCCCCGCAGGTCTTTGCGTTTGCGCTCCCCGCGCTCGGCATCATCGCCGACATCGTGCAGGTGTCCACCCAGACCAAACAGAAGATGTACGACGTCCTGCTCGGCGGCCTCGCCTTGTTCGGCTTCCTCAGCTTCGGTGCATTCGCCCAGAGTGCCTATGACCTCGGCACCCGCGACGTCACCGACGAACTGGTGTACATCCTCATGGGTCTCGCCCTGGTGCTCCCCGCGCTGGTGATCTTCGGCGGCTTTGCCGACACGCTCCGGCTCGGCCGGAAGGGCATGAAGGCTGGCGCAGCGTTGTTCGGCGCAATGGCCGGACTCCTTATGATCATGGCGGGTGTGTTTGCCAACGCACTTCGCGTCCTTGGTCACTGGGGCGAACTCGGTGACTGGAACCAGACCGGAATCATGGATTTCGGCGTCATGAACTATGCGCTGTTCGGCGCGTTTATCGCCGCCACCGCTGGCCTCATCTTCTGGGCACCAAAGATCTACGGTCGTCGACTCAACGACAAGCTCGGCGGTCTGGCGCTGTTGGTGCTGCTGATCGGAACCGTCGTACTGGCCCTTCCCCAGATCATCGCCGGTTTCTTTGAGACCAACGCCGACTTCACCAACGTCCTCACCCTCATTTCGGTCATCGGCTGTGTTGTGGTCATCGTCGGCATCGTCGATGTTCTGCTGATCCTGGCGCTGGGCATCCTTCCTCGGGCAACCGAAATGGTCCCCGACAACCCGGTCAACGGATTCACCCTCGAATGGGCAACAACGTCGCCACCCCCACGGGGCAACTTCGCGGCGCCGGTTCCCATGGTCATGAGCGCTACACCGCTCCTCGATGCGGTTCCTGACGAAGCGCCGCAGAACGACGACGAAGCAGTCCGGGAGAACGCCTGATGGATGCACCGAACGACATGCTCGCCCTACCCCCCGCTGCTGCGGTTCCGCGACCTCGCACGCTGATGGTCGGTACGGTCCTGGCCAGCGCCACGTCGGTGATGTTCTTCATCGCCATGTTCGCCATCTACGTGGGTCAGCGCCAACAGACCCGTGCGGCGGGCATCGAGTGGTTCCCCGAAGGAGCTATCCGTCTTCCACCGGGCGGCATGATGATGATCACGCTCGTCCTGTCGGTAGGCAGCATGGCGTGGGTCCAGCAGGCCATCAAGAACGATGACCGCCGCAGTGCGCTCATCGCCTTCGGTATCACCCTGGTGCTCGGTGGCTCGGTCATCAACCAGACGGTCTTCTACTGGAACGACATGGGCATTGGCATCAACGACAACCCGGCGTCCAACGCCGCCATGCTCATGTTCACCATCACCGGTGCGCACATGTTGATGGTCATCATTGGCCTGGTCTTCATGTTTCTTATGCTCGTCCGGACCCTCATTGGTCAGTACAACTCGCGACAGGCCGACGGCATTCATGCCGCCGCCTTCTTCTGGTACTCCGTCGTCGCTGTGTATTCAGTGATCTGGTACGCCATCTACATCACCAAGTAACTCATCATGCTCACAACCTCCTTCAAAGTCTGGGGCGCCTACGGCATCGCGGCGTATATCGCTGCGGTGATCTATGGCTACAGCTCCGGCGGCAACAGCGTCGGTCCGATCTCGCTCGGTTGGCTCGGCGGCGTCGGCGACCACGTCGGCTACGGCATCTTCATTGGCCTGTCGGTTACGTGCATGGTTATCGCCATTACCTTCACGGCGTTCCGCGACGCCGATGCCGAGATGGCAGCCAGCTTCTTGCAATCGTCGTCGATTCCGGCGGCCCAACCCCCCGTTGGCAACAGCGTTTGGCCCATCGCCACCGGCCTGGGTCTTGGAACCGTCATTCTCGGACTGGCGGTGCATCCGGCGGTCTTCGCCATTGGCGCCGGCATCCTGGGCATCATCGCCCTTGAGTGGACCATGGAAGCCTGGGCCGATCGGGCCACCGGTGACCCGGTAGCCAATCGCGAACTTCGCGACCGCATCATGGGCCCGGTCGAATTGCCAATGATGGCCTCGATCATCGTCGCGGTTCTCGCTCTGTCGATCTCACGAATTCTTCTCGCGGTGTCGGTGGCCGGCTCGGTCATCGTCGCCTCGCTGCTCGCGATCGTGATCTTCGGTGGAGCCACATTCCTGGCCATTGGGCCCGAGGTCAACCGCAAGATGATCAACGGTGTTCTGGCGTTCGGCCTGGTCGGGATCGTTAGCGCCGGCATCGTCTCGGCGGTCATCGGCGAACGCGAAATCGAAGAACACCATGAAGAGGAAGAAGAGCACGAAGATGAAGAGAGCTTCTTCATCATCGAGTTCGTGGAGAACGGATCATGAAGCGCCTGAACACCTCGAATTCTCTGAGCACCGGTCGCTTCCGTTCTTCGAGCAAAACCGAAGGATCGGACGACTTGGCCGAAGCAAGCCCGAAGCGGCACACTCTCGCAATGCGACGACGTTTGCCCCTCGCTCTCGCAGCTGGATCCGGCCTTCTTCTGGCCGGATGTGCTGGCGACGCTGAGCTCGACACGCTTCAACCGGCGGGACCTGAAGCCGAAGCCATCGACAACCTCATCGACCCACTGTTCATCATTTCATTCGTGGTGTTCTTCCTCATTCTCTTCCTCTCGGCGGGCGTCGCCTGGAGGAACCGGATCGACGGCGAGTACGAAGAAGACGATTGGCCCGAACAGGTACACGGCAACACCCGGGCAGAAATTGCCTGGACCATCGCCCCGGCCATCCTCATGGGTGCCGTCGCGGTCTTCAGCCTCATCACCCTCTTTGATCTCAACGACGAAGAGGCCAATGCCTTCGCCGTCGAGGTTGGCGGCGAGACCGTGCAGTGGGAACCCCACGTGGTAGTCGTCGGAAACCAATGGTGGTGGGAGTACCGCTACTACTTCGACGGCTTCGACGTCGACGCGTTCCTCGACGAGGACCACGCGAACCCAGCCCAGAACCTCCCACCGGCCGACATCGTCACCTCCGGGCAGATGATCATCCCCGCAGGTCAGGAAATCGAGCTTTCCATCGCCAGCCGCGACGTCATTCACTCGCACTGGATTCCCGCACTGAACGGCAAGCGAGATGCGGTACCTGGACGAATCAGCCCGTGGAAGCTTGAAGCTGATGAACCCGGCTACTTCTTCGGCCAGTGCACCGAATTCTGTGGCCTGTCCCATTCGCGTATGCGTATGCAGACCATCGCCGTGACCGACGCTGACTTCAACACCTGGGTTGCCGAGCAGACCACTCCTGCCAACCTCTCCGGTGACGACGAGGCGTTCATCGCTGCGCTTCGTGCGGGCGATAACCCCGCTCCAGCCAGCAGCGTCCAACGAGGCTTGGTAGCGATTCGCCAGCTGTGCTCGGGCTGCCATCTCGTCGAGGGTGTCAACCACTTCGACGATGTGCCCGAAGAGAGCGTCGACAATGTGTACAAAGAAGAGAACGTGCGCATCAGCCTCCTCTCAGGGGCCGCACCGAACCTCACGCACTTCGCGAGCCGCTCCACGTTCGCCGGAGGCATCTTCAACCTGTACGAAGCGGACGGATCCCTCAACCGAAACACGCTTGAGTCGTGGCTCCGTGATCCGGCTGCCCTGAAGGCCAACAACGCCGACAACATGCAGGGCATGCCCAACCTCGGCCTCACCGAAGAGCAGATCGATGACATCGTCGCCGCTCTTGAAACCTTTGGTACCCGTCCTTCCGCAACTGTTATTGCTGAAACCCTCGTCGAGTGATCTCACTTTCCGGTTTCGCAAAATTATCTAGAACCCTCGGAGCACTCTGATGGCAATCATCGAGAACCCCCTCGAACTTGAAGCAGGCGACGACGTCATCAAGGTGGCCGACAAGCCCCTTGGTGTGTTGACGCGTCCTTCAGGAAACACCGGGTGGCAAAGCTGGCTGTTCACGGTCGATCACAAACGCATCGGCATCATGTACGGCGTCTTTGCGATGTTGTTCTTCCTTATCGGTGGCCTGGAAGCTCTGGCACTTCGGCTTCAGCTGGCGGTTCCGAACGGCAAGATTCTCAGCCCCGAGACCTACAACCAGGTCTTCACCATGCACGGCGTCACCATGATCTTCCTGGTGATCATGCCCCTCGCTGCCGCGTTCGCGAACTACCTGATGCCGCTGCAGCTCGGTGCACGAGATGTCGCGTTCCCCCGACTCAACGCGCTGAGTCTCTGGGTGTTTGTTGCCGGCGGTTTCTTCCTCACGTCGTCGCTGTTCATCGGCGGCTGGTTCCAGAACGTTCCCAATGGCGGCTGGTTCAACTACGCCCCCAACTCAGGCACGCTGTTCTCGCCCACCCAGGGCATCGACTTCTACGCGGTCGGACTCCAGATCCTGGGCATTGCATCGTTGGTGTCGGCCATCAACCTCATCGTCACCTGCCTCAACATGCGGGCCCCGGGCATGAGCCTCATGCGCATGCCGGTACTCACCTGGATGCTCCTGGTGGTGCAGTTCCTTCTGCTGTTCGCCATTCCGGTTATCACCGTTGCGTTGTTCCTGCTGATGTTCGACCGCCTGTGGGGCGCCAACTTCTTCAACGTCGAGATGGGCGCCGATCCGCTGCTCTGGCAGCACCTCTTCTGGATCTTTGGCCACCCCGAGGTCTATATCCTCATCCTGCCGAGCTTCGGCATCATCTCCGAAGTCATCCCGGTCTTCAGCCGCAAGCCGATCTTCGGGTACAGCTTCATGGTTGGCTCGGGCATCGCCATTGGATTCCTCGGCTGGGGCGTGTGGGCGCACCACATGTTCGTGTCGGGCATCGGTCCCATCTCGGTTGCGGCCTTCTCGGTATCAACCATGTTCATCGCCGTGCCCACCGGCGTGAAGATCCTCAACTGGGTTGCCACGATGTGGGGTGGTCGAATACAACTCACCACCGCCATGCTCTTCGCGATCGGCGTGGTTTCGATGTTCACCATCGGCGGCCTTTCGGGCGTCACCCACTCGGTCAGCGCCGCTGACACCCAGCAGACCGACACCTACTACATCGTTGCGCACTTTCACTACGTGATCTTCGGTGGTGCGTTACTGGGTATCTTCTCGGGCTTCTACTTCTGGTGGCCCAAGATGTTTGGCTACAAGCTCAACGAGAAGTGGGGCAAGTGGAACTTCTGGCTCCAGATCGTCGGGTTCAACCTCACCTTTGGTCCCATGCATATCCTCGGTCTCCAGGGCATGAGCCGGCGTATCGACTCCTATGACCCGGGCTACGGCTTTGAGCTTTGGAACATGGTGAGCACCATCGGCGCCTTCGTGATCTTCTCCGGTGTGCTGATCTTCGTGGTCAACATCTTCGTCTCGAAGCGTCAGGCGCAGGATCTTCCTCCGGTCGGCCCCGACCCCTGGGACGCCCGAAGCCTCGAGTGGATGACCGCATCGCCCACCCCCGAGCACAACTTCGACACCGAAATCGAAGTCGAGTCGCTCGATCACTTCTGGCACCAGAAGTACGGCTACGACGA
>CAZGVQ010000083.1:2634-10134 GCA_964529355.1 uncultured Acidimicrobiales bacterium | reverse complement strand
GACGGCGACGAGTGGATCATCAACGGGCAGAAGGTATGGACGTCGTCGGGCCATATGGCCGACATGGGCATGCTCATCGCCCGAACCGACCCCGAGCAGCCCAAGCACCAGGGCATCTCCTACTTCGCGTTCGACATGCAGCAAGACGGCGTCGACGTCCGGCCGCTGGTGGAGATGACCGGTGCCGCGCTGTTCAACGAAGTGTTCATGACCGACGCCCGGGTGCACGATGACGACCGCATCGCCGAGACCGGCATGGGTTGGCGCGTGGCCAACACCACGCTCATGGAGGAGCGGGCCAGCCTGGGCGCGGGCGGTACCGGTGCACTGGGGATTCCACCGGGCAAGATCGCAGGCAACCTCGACAAGACCTGCGCTGACATCATCGGCCCCGCCACCAAGGCCCGCAGCGGACATAGCGGCAGCCACCGAAGCGTCGCGCAATCGCTCATCGCAATCTCCCAGAAGCTCGGCAACGTGACCGAACCGGTGCTGCGGCAAAAGCTCATGAAGCTCTACACGCTCGAGAAGGTGAATGGCTACAACACCCAGCGTGCCAAGGCCGGCGGCACCCGCACCGGCGGTGAGGGCAACATCGCCAAGCTCAACAACGCCGAGCTCAACCGTCAATACCGCGAGGTCGGCAATGCGGTTATCGGCGCCGACGGCATGGTGATGGGAAGCGACACGGCTGGTGGCGGCATGATCCAGAACATGACGCTCTTCTCGCCAGCGCCATCGATCTATGGAGGCACCGATCAGGTGCAGCGAAACATCATTGGCGAGCGGGTTCTGGGCCTTCCCAAGGAGCCAGGCCCAGCCAAGGACACGCCTTTCGCCGAGCTTCCGAAGAACCAATAGAATCCTCCCATGAGTCAACGCCAGCGCACCATCGACAACCACCTCACGGCATTCGATACCTTCGCCGAGATCACCTCGAACCTCACCGAAGCCGAGTGGAACACCCAGTCGCTGTGCCCCGACTGGACCGTGCATGGCGTGGTGGCCCACATCGCTGCCATCGAGTCGGTACTGGCCGGCTGGTTTCCGTCGTCGGCCGAAGATCCGCCGCCCTTCGAGAAGGCCGGCGAGTTCATGAAGGCCTCGGCCGACATGACCGGCCCCGAACTGCACGCCAAACTCACCGAAATCATCGCCACTCGCAAAGCCGAGATCAGCGCGCTCACCGACGAACAGTTCGAGACCCCATCGATTACGCCCGTCGGCCTACAAACCTACGGACGGTTCATGGCTATCCGCGTGTTCGATCTGTGGACCCACGAACAGGACATCCGGGTACCGCTGGGTAAGCCCGGCAACACCGGCGGCCCCGTTGCCGAGCAGGCCTTCGAGGAGATCGAGGGTTCAATCGGCTACATCGCCGGGAAGAAGATCGGCCTCGAAGACGGCCAGTCGATGCTCTTTGAGATCACCGGCCCGGTCGACAAGAAGATCTACGTGGCGGTCGACGGGCGAGCCAAAGTCGTCGATGCCGTCGACGAGCCCACCGCAACCCTGGTGGCCGACTCGCTCACCTTCTCGCTTCTGGCCTGCGGCCGGGTTGACCCCCAGGAACCAATCGACTCCGGCGACATCGGCTGGGAAGGCGACGCCACCCTTGGCGAACACGCTGCCCGGAACCTCCGCTTCACTATGTAGATTCCGAGCAGCTTCGCTGCTCGGCGGCTTCGCCGATTTTCGTCTGTCCTCTTGTCGTCCTGGCTGGCGCGGCGGCCGACCTCAGTCGCTTTCTTTAACTTTGGTTTGGGTTTTTCCGATTGGGACTTGTGCGGACTCTTGTTGCTTGCCTTGTCGGAATTCTGGGGCTTCTTCTCGGCCTTCTTGCTGCTTCTCCCTCTGCTTTGGCTGCCGGTGCTTCCTGTGGTGGCTTGGCCGGCACAGTTGTCGGTACCGAAGGTGACGACATGCTCGTCGGCACCGCTGGCGACGATGTCATTGTGATGTTGGGCGGTGACGACACGGTTGTGGCTAGCGGTGGAAACGATGTTGTGTGCGATACCGGTGGCGCGTTTGAAGTGTTCCTGGGCCCCGGCGACGACCTCTTCACGTCCAACAGCGAAGCCCGCGACCCTGACGATGGGCCGTACCTGGTGGGTGGTGGCCCGGGCGCCGACCGGATCATCATGCACACCTTGGCTGATGTGCGTGGTGGCGACGGCGACGACGAGATCCTTCTCAACGCGGGCGGGAGCGCATTTGGTCAGGCGGGCGATGATCGACTGGTCGGCGGTGGGCACGACGACTATCTCCATGGCGGAGATGGCGACGATGTCCTTCTCGGAAAGGCGGGCGACGACGAGCTGCTCGGGTTTGATGGCGAGGACAAACTCATCGGAGGCAAGGGTGCCGACGTCATGTCTGGAGGGCTGCGCGACGATTTGATCAAGGGTGGCGCCGGCCCCGACACGATGTCGGACTTCCACGGGTTCGATCGGCTCTACGGTGGTTCCGGCAACGACACCATCAACGACGAGTTTGGTGGCACGGAGATCCGTGGAGGCAAAGGTGCTGACCACATTGACGCAGAGGGCTCGACGAGTCGACGGTCGACCATCATGGGCGGCCCCGGCGCCGACAGCATCCTCCCCTCGCACACGAACGTTGTCGTGCACGGTGACGGCGGGCCCGACATCATCAACTCCAACCTTACGAACAGCGAGGTGTATGGCGACGCCGGCCACGACGTCATCCTGGGCAACGACGCCGGTGAGGTGAAGTACTGGCTCGGCTCCGGCGACGACGAGTTCGTGGGCTTCGGCCAATGGGCGGTCGAGGTGAACGGTGGCCCGGGCGACGACGTGATTACCGGCTCCTCGGCTAGCGACATCCTGAAGGGAAAGTCGGGCGACGACTTCATCGATGGCCGCGAAGGCAACGACCAGATCGACGGGGGCCTGGACGACGACACCATCGCCGGAGGCCAACACGACGACCGAATCTCGGGTGGGCTCGGCAACGACACGTGTCAGGCCGGTCAGTTCGACTTCACCGACTTGGGTTCCCCCGGTGTCATCGTGACCCTTCTGGGCGCGGCGGCTTCCGGAGACGTCGCGGCCTGCGAGAGCGACTGGGGTCGGCCGGACTTCGTGGTTCTCGATGGATTCGAGTTTCTGAGCTCGCGCACGCTGGCCAAATACCAGAACGCCGCAGTGGAGATTCCCTAGCGGTAGTGTCACGGCCCATGGCAGCCGTGTCCGATGACGAAGCAATGGGTATCGCTCTCGACGAGGCCCGCGCCGCGCTCGAACATGACGACGCTCCCGTCGGGGCGGTGGTGGTGCACGACGGCAAGGTAATCGCCCAGCGGCATCACGAACGCGAACTCACCGGCGACCCCACCGCACATGCTGTTGTGCTTGCGCTTCGTGACGCTGCGGCGGCACTCGGCGAGTGGCGATTGGGAGGCGCGACCCTCTACGCGACGCTCGAACCGTGCCCCATGAGCGCCGGCGCCGCGTTTCAATCGCGTGTCGATCGCGTGGTCTTTGGAGCGCCCGATCCCGAAGCCGGTGCATGCGCATCGCTGTACAACATCGGCGCCGATGCAAGGCTCAACCACGAATTTGAGGTCACCTGGAGAGTCCGCGAGGACGAATGTGCCGCCCTCTTGACCAGCTTCTTTGCCGATCAGCGCTGAACTTCTCCTTGGTGTCGAACGTCGTACCAACTAGTTTCAACACCATCGATAGCAGGGGGTTTTGCGGTGCCATCCATGCAGGCGAAGCAGAAGCGAAGCGTAGGTTGGTATGGGTTGTGGATGCTCGTCATCGGCGCGCTTCTGGCCACGTCCACCGTGCTTGCTGGCCAAGCGCACGCTCAGGATGACGAGCCAGCGCCACCCCCGGGCATTCCCGGCGTTGGCGAGTTACCCGACGAACCAACAATCTTTCCCACCGTCGAGCCCAACTCGGGGCTGCTCGATGGCCAGGACGTCCAGATAACCGCGACCGATCTTCCGCCCGGTGCTCAGGTCATCGTGGTGCAGTGTGATGCCAACGCCGAACGCCAGGAAGACTGCGACCTTGCGTTCAGTCAGCTGTCGATAGTCAGCTCGGGCGGCACCGTTTCCATCAACTTTCAGGTCGCGCGCCAGATCACCATCCACAACGAACCATTCGACTGTGCCCCCGATGCGTGCATCCTGGGTATCGCCGTCCTCGATGCCGACAATCCGTTCCTTCCCGTCGAGACCGGCGGTGCAGAGATCAACTTCGACGACTCGGTTCCGCTACCGCCACCGCCTTCGGTCAAGGTGCGCAAGAACAAGGACCTTCGCGACGGTCAGACCGTCTGGGTCAACGGCTCCAACTGGTCGACCGATGCACTCCAGACCTCGCTCCAACAGTGCTATTCGTTCGTCGGCGAGCGAGGCGAAGGGCCCGGTCAGGCGTGTCGCTACGACCAGGGTGGCTTTGTCACCGTCGACGGCAAGATCAACTTCAAGACCACATTGCATCGCACGCACTTCATCGGCGATCGCCGCCTCGATTGCGCCGACGATGCCATCACGTGTGAGCTCACCGTGATCACCTTCGGCCGTCGTCAACAGCAGGCCACCACCGAGCTGTTCTTCTCTGACGCCGACCCACTGCCGCCCCGGCCCAAGGTGAACCTGAGTCCTCGCAAGAACCTGGTTGACGGACAGACCATCAATGTCCGCTTGGTCAATGCGACCTTCGGTGACGAATGGGCCCTCGAGCAGTGTGCGACGCACAGCGCCGAAGATGGAGGCGAGGACCAGTTGGGCCAGTGCGTCCACGTTTCCTTCGACTCCCGAGCCGACGTCGCTGAGGTGCGCGTGTCGCGATCGATGCTCAGCTTTGGACAGGTGGTCGATTGCGCGTCAGCTGCGAATCGCTGCGTGATTCGGGCCACGAACTACGAATCGAATCTGTCGATCCAACGCGGCCTCGTGTTCGCCGAGACCGACGAGCCGGTGCTGCAACCGGGCGTGACCTACTCGGACCTCGGATCTCTCACCGATGGCGCTGACGTGCGAGCCGAGGTGATCGGACCGTTCACCGAACTCATGTTGAGCCAGTGCCCCGCTGCCACCGAAGATTTCTTCCAGTGTCAACAAATCGGTTTCTTCTACGGCGGAGAATTCGGAGAGGACGGCGGCGGAACCGGCGATGGCTCACCCGACGATCCAATCATCATCGAAGGCCAGGTTCGACGGTCGGTCTTCTTGGATGGCGAGGGCATCGATTGCGCGGCTGCCCCCGGCACGTGCACCGTCATGGCCTGGAGCTACCAGTTCGGTCTCATCGGTGAACGAGAGCTGCTTACCTTTGTCGATGAAGGCCCCGTGGTCGTACCGACGGTGTCGATGAAGAACACGGGCCTTGCCCAGCAAGAGAACGTGGAAGTTACCTTCACCGATGCGCCTGTCGGCCAATACGTGCAGGTCATGCAGTGCGTGACCGCCGAGGAGTACCAGTGTCGCTACCTCAACGGTGTTCAGATCAACGAGCCGGACTTCAGCTTCAATGTCTCGGTACAGCGAATGCTGAACGCCAACGGTGTTGTCGCCGATTGCGGGATTGAACCCAACTTCTGTGAGATGCGGTTTGCGTTTGGCGACCAGCGGGGTGGAGAGCTACGGGTTGGCCTCACCTTTGACCCCGACGCGCCGCCTCCGCCGCCGCCCACCGTCACGGTCTCACCCCGGTCCGGACTCACGCATCTTCAACCGGTCGAGGTGACCATCGAGGGAGTGTTCGGGTACTTCTCGGTGGCTCAGTGCCCCAACGAAGTGACCGTCATCGATTCTGGCGACTGTGCGTTTCTGCCGTGGGACGAATGGGAGTTGGATGAAGAGACCGGAACGTCCACGGTGTCTGTTCAGGTCCGTCGCGTGATCGCCACGTCCACTCTCGGCCGGGTCGACTGCGCCGAGACCCCTCGCCGGTGCAACCTGGTGCTCGGTGGCGAGAGTCTGGGAGATTCGCTGTCGACGCGGTGGATCCGTTTCGATGCCAGCGAAGAGCCCCCTCCACCGCCATCGCTCATCGCCACGCCAACCTCAGGCCTCGTCGATGGCCAGGAAATCGAGATCGAAGCCATTAGTGACTCCCGGTACCTCAGTGTGCTTCAGTGCGCGGGCGAGATTTCGCCGAACCAGTATCCAAGCCGGTGCCGGACTGTCGCCAACGTCGAGGCAGGCAGTCTCGACGGGCCGTTCGTGGCCGGTGTTGCCCGAACGATTCTTGGTAACGACTGTGCTCGAATCGACTGTTTCCTTGTGCTGGTCAACGGCGAAACCGGACAGGCCGATGCACAGCTGCCGCTTTCGTTCGATCCCGATGCCAACAAGGCCGCCGGCTTCAGCATCGCGGTGTCCCCACGGCGCGACCTGGCCGATCGTCAACCGGTTGAGGTCACCCTCACCGGACTCGTGTCGTGGTACCACCTCCAACAGTGTGTGGTCGTCGATGGTGAGGCCACCTACCAATGCGTCGAGCTGCCCACCGGATTCGATCCGGTTCGTCGGACCGTCGCAACGGTGACCGCCAACGTTTCTCGGAACATCGGCGAGCACGACTGCGCAGCGGTGTCCTTGTCGTGCGCGATCGTGGTGCAGTACAGCAACGATCAGCAGTTCAACGACGTCTCGAAGAAGCAGAAGCTGCTCAACTTCGATCCTGACGCCGCGCCACTTCCCGGTCCGTCCGTCACGGTCACTCCCGACGCAGGACTGGCCGACGGTGACCTCGTGGTTGTCGACGGCTCCGGGTTCAACCCCCAAACCCAGGTGTTCGTCGGTGTCTGCTCCTCGGATTTTGATCCTGACGGCAGTGACTTCTTCGAGGGCGCTTGCGCAATCGACCCGTCGGGGTTCGCTGAAGTGGGTGCTGACGGAAACGTGAGCGTCGAGATCGCCGTAACGACCGAGTACGAGTCGGGTGGCGGCACGCTCAACTGTTTGACGACAGGCTGTGTTGTTTTGGTGACCGACGGTCACGATTTCGTCACCGCCCAGATCAGCTTCGATCCCGACGCTCCGGCCAGCGAACAACAGGTGCTCAGCGGGTTGTCATGGCCCGACTCGTTGCTCGACGGAACTCCGCCGCCCATCAACGGATTCTCGCTGACTCCCCGGTTCGACCTGTCGGCCGGGTAACGGCGCCCCCAGTTTCCAAAAGCTCCAAAAACGGAACAACCCGTTCTCGAAAGTGACGACCAGGCGGTCTGCGGCACATTTCGTCTGCCACTGAGAGCTGCTGCCTTCCGGCCCTGACTCGGTTCATGGGACTCAATTGCACAGGACCCGGTCGCCACATTCCAGAACGGGTCAGAAACAGGATAGCCTGACAACCCGTGATCCCGACCTGTCGGGTGACCTCGGAGGAGTGCGAGAGCGGCCGATCCGGCACGCTTGGAAAGCGTGTGTAGGGAAACCTACCGTGGGTTCGAATCCCACCTCCTCCGCGTCGGTTTCAGTCCTGGCGGACTGAAGCCCTTACCGAGTTGCTTCGC
>CAZGVQ010000083.1:0-2534 GCA_964529355.1 uncultured Acidimicrobiales bacterium | reverse complement strand
GTCGGTTTCAGTCCTGGCGGACTGAAGCCCTTACCGAGTTGCTTCGCAACTCCTGCCTATCAAGCTGTGCTTGCGCGTTGTTGCCTTAGGCGGCCTCTTGGTTGTTTGCCCTGACCTTGTTGGCTTGGAGTTCTGAGGCTCGGATGAGTTGGTCGAGGTCGGTTGGGGTTTCGAGTTCGAGGAAGAACTGAAAGCTGCAGAGGCGAGGCGCGACCTTGATGCCGGCCTCATTGACCGTCATCAGTTTCTCCGCCAGGGGAGTGTCGCCAACCGCCAGGGGGAACGGCACCGGAATACCGGATGCGCTCTGCACCTCGAAACCGGCCTGGCGAAACAGGCGGGAGATGGTTCGGCGGGTGAACAGCCGGGTGTGGGTCATATCGAGGATGCCGCGAGGTCCGTAGTTGAACTGGCCCAGCGCCAACATCACCCGCTGGGCAACGAAGGCGATATTGCCGGTCGACACCAGCGTCTGGGCAACCTTGTTGGTCTTGCAGAACAACGCGAGTTCGGTAACGAAGTCTTCCGGCGACCGAAGATGTTCGATCACGTCGAGCATCACGACGACGTCGATGTTTTCGGGTATCTCGGGTAGTCCTTCATCGAGGTTGTGTTGGGTGAAGCGATCGAAGTTGGTTTCGTCCGCCGGCGGCACTACGTCGACACCGATGACCGTGCAACCCTTTTCCTTCAGTTTGGCTGCCAGGTGCCCATCGGAGCCGCCGAGATCCAGCACCACGCTTCCTGGCGCGATGCGCGCAAGCGCGGTCGTGGCCGGGCTGTTGAAATCGATCTTCGATTCATAGATCGACCCGTCACGCTCGGCTGCCACGTCGTACTTTCGCTCGTAGAACAACCCCATGTCGTGCAGCCGAGACCGCAGACTCTGAGACACCACGTTGCCTGCATAGGACATGCCGTCGACCCGACACTCTTCGTCGCCATAGTGGGTGTCTATCGAGATCTCGCCGATGGTGAATCCGGCTCGGGCGATCTGAATGAAGATCTCGGTGTCGAAGTGAAAGTCGTTGCTGTTCAGTGCAAAGGGAATGGTGCGGAGCAGATCGGCGCGGTAGGCGCGAAACCCAGAATGAAACTCGGTGAGCTCGGTGTTGAGCATTCGGTTCTGCAGACCGGTGAGAATTCGGTTGCCGACAAACTTGTACTTGGGCATCCCGCCGGCGAGCGCGCCTCCCTTGGTACCGAAGCGCGATCCAAACGCCGCGCCATGGGTGAGGGCTGCGCTGGCGAGCTCGGCGATGTCTTCGGGTGGATACTGCCCGTCGCCGTGGAGCATCACGACCACGTCGAATCCCGCGTTGAGGGCATAGTGATAGCCCAGCTTCTGGTTGCCTCCGTACCCCTGGTTGGTGGGGTTGGAGAGAACCCGCGACGGGTAGGGGAGCGCAAGGCGTTCGAAGGCTCGCGTGGCAACCGACACCGTCTCGTCGGCCGAAGAGTCGTCGAAGACACAGACCTCGGTATCGAACCGTTCGTCGAGATCGCGGGGAATCCGGTCGATGACCGACTCGATATGGTCCTCGGCGTGAAACGAAGGCACGAAGATCAACAGCTTTGGACGGGTGACTGCGCGAAGGGCATTCATGAGTGCACGAGTTCTTTCGAAGGAAGAGGGTCGAGGTTCTCGATCTGGGGTGCGGGTTGCATGGCTCGGGTTGTGAGAATCAGCGCAACCGCAACGAGTCCGGCGCTGAGCGCGACCGCCCGAAACATGATCCAGTCGTGGACCTCGCTGTGGTTCGAGGCGAAGCCGTACCAGGCGAAGGGAAGGGCGGCGGTTGCCGCCACGGCGGCCAGTTGACGGATGGACGAAGGCTGAATCGACCGCGCGCCGGGAAGCCGCCGCAACAGGAGGAGCACAGCAATTGCCAGGAGGACTCCCTCGAAGACCAGCGTTGAAAGCGCGAAGTCGTTGTCGATCCAGTACCTGACGTTCGAGAGTGCGCCCGAGATGGGCGTCGATTGGGACTCACCGACATCGCCGTTGACCCGAAACGCCACGTTGTCGCTGATGTTGGCGAGAACCGCTGATGGTCCGGCAACGGTAGCGATGGCCATCCACTTGGTGAGCCAGACCCAGCCGTAGCCCACGCCCCAGCCGGCACCGGCGGCAAGCCCGGCGGAGGCCATGGAGCGGACAGGCGAGTTTCGCAGGTACTGCACCAACACCACCGTGGCGACACAAAGCGTCGCGGCAAGCGGAATGGAGATCATCAGGTCGAATGGATGCACCACCGCGCCGGCGGCGCCACCGATGACCAGGAACTGGCTGACGCGCTGGGCTCGCTCCGCGAATCGCAGGACACCGATCGAAACGAGGAGCGCGGCCGAGAGTGAGATCGCCTGGGGGAGCGCGTCGTACAGCGTCACGAAGTCGGTGCCGACCACGATCGGTCCGAGCAGCGCCAGCGCACCGAGGAGTCCGATCCTGCGACGCCAGGCAAACAGCAGCCCGAGAAACGATCCGGCAAGCACCGTCTGAAAGAGCACGCGGCTTCCGGGAATGCCGAAGG
>CAZGVQ010000082.1:0-10173 GCA_964529355.1 uncultured Acidimicrobiales bacterium | reverse complement strand
GCCGCCCATAACCGGAAATATGCGTTGCCTTGCGACAACTGCTTATCAGCTGCCTTTAGGTCGTGAGCGGGGAGAAGCCGTTGGCGGCTACGACGAGGCTCACCCGCTGGCCGGGACTTGCCGGTGCGGTCGGAGCGAGGGCCACCAACTCCTCGCCGGTATCGAGATCGACGGCAACGCGAAAGTGGTCGCCGCGAAACGACAGGGTGGTGACGGTCGCAGCCAGTCCATCGGCCGTGGGTTCATGGATGCTGATTGCCTCGGTGCGGAGAACGGCCGGCCCCGGAGGTCCACCAAATCGGGACGCGTCTTCGAGAATGTTCGGATGGCCCAGAAACTCGGCCGCAAAGCGGGTTTGCGGGTCCAACCACAGCTCCTGTGGCGAGCCCTGGCGAAGAATCTTCCCGTCTTTCATCAGGAGAATTCGGTCGGCGACGGTAAAGGCCTCGTCCTGATCATGAGTCACATGAATCGCTGACTGGCCGAGCTCCTTCAGGACGGATCGAATATCAACCGCCAACCGGTCGCGTAGGGACCGGTCCAACGAACCCAACGGCTCGTCGAGCATCAGAAGCTGTGGCGAAGGTGCGAGGGCTCGGGCGAGCGCCACCCGTTGTGCTTCGCCGCCGGACAACGAATCGACTCGGCGATCACCGAAGGATGCAAGGTCGACCAGTTCGAGAATGTCACCGACGCGGGTCCGTTGTTGGGCCTTGTCCTTCCCCTTCATCTTCAGGCCGAACGCCACGTTGTCGGCCACGTTGCGATGAGGAAACAGGGCGTGGTCCTGAAACATCAGACCGAACGACCGTTCCTCGGGCGCCAGCGGGGCCAGGTCGTCACCGTTCCAGGAGACCGACCCGCCGTGTGGCGGTTCCAGACCTGCGATGACCCGGAGCAGCGTGCTCTTTCCGCAGCCACTTGGCCCGAGCAACGCCACGATCTCTGCTGCCTCAACCCGGAGCGATACATCGTCGACCGCGGTGGTCTGGCCGAAGCGAACGGTGAGGTTCTCGACCGCCAGGCCGATCACAGGAGTCCGCGGTTGGTGCCAGAGAAACGCTCGATAAGCAGCGCGGAGATCGCGGTCACGGCCATGAGGATCACACTAAGCGCCATCGCTTGGCCGCGGAGGATGTCGCCTGGCTGACCGAGAAGGCGAAAGATGGCTATTGGTGCAGTGATGGTTTCGGGGCGTCGAGGCACGAAGGACGTGGCACCGAACTCGCCTAGCGAAACGGCGAAGGCGAAAGCTGCTCCCACCACCAGCGCCCGGGCCGCCAATGGCAGGTCGACCTCGCGCGTCACCTGGCGAGGCGTGGCGCCAAGCGTGGCCGCCGCTTCGCGAAGCTGAGGGGCCACACCGCGGAGCGCCGGAACCACACCGCGCAGGACAAAGGGAATCCCGACAAGGGAGTGCGCTACCGGCACGATCCACCAGCGCGTACGAAAGTCGAGTGGTGGTTCGTCGAGGCCGATCAGGATTCCGAGCCCAAGGGTGACCGCCGAGGTCCCGAGGGGCAGGGTGAGACCGATGTCGAGCAGCGAGCCGAAGCGCCCACCACCGCCCGTAGCCAGGGCGGCGAGACCTCCGATGACCACCGCGATCGTCGCGGCTATCGCCGCGTAGAACAACGAGTTGGTCAGCGCTTTGGCAGCCGACGCCGGGAGGAGGTTTACCTGATCCCCGAGCGCGGTGAAGTTGGCCACCCCGTAGCCATCGCCGGTGGCGAGCGAGCGTTCGATGAGCGTGGCGACCGGGATGCCGAGCAGCAACAGAGCGGTGGTGATGACCCCGGCAACGAGGAGCCACTGACGACCCTGGGGAACTCGGAGACTTCGGTCGGCGGCGGTGGCGGCATCGACGGTCCGGTTGGCCTCGGTGCGGGTGGTGAGCACCACAAGAAGCACGACGGCCAACAGCTGCAGCAGCGCCAAGGCGGCGGCCACATCGAATTCCGTGCGGCTCACCGCATAACGCCAGATTTCGGTTTCAACGGTTGCGATGCCCGGCCCGCCAAGCAGCAAGATCACGCCGAAGGAGGTGAAGGAGAACAAGAACACGATGGCGGCGGCCGAACCCAAGGCGGGGCGCAGCCGGGGGAGGGTTACCTGCAACAGCGCCGTGGCTCGGCTCGCGCCAAGAACGCGGGCGGCTTCCTCGGGTCGCGGGTCGAGCTGACCCCAGAACGTGGCGACGATTCGCACCACCACCGCGTAGTTGAAAAACACGTGGGCGAGCAGAATTGCCCACGGGGTGTGGCGAAGCGTCAGTGCTCCGTCGTCGAGGCCGAATCGGGTGAACACCGCCTCGAAGGCCCCGGCGACCACCACCGTTGGAAGGACAAAGGGCACGACGAGCAGCGCTCGAAACACCCGTCGTCCAACGATGTCGTAGCGAGCGAGCACGTAGGCGGCGGGAAGCGCCACCAGCATGGTGAGGATCGTCGAGGCCACCGCCTGCCAGATCGAGAACCACACGATGCCCGCAAACGACTGGCCGGTGAGGACCTCTTGTACCCGGTCGCCCGTGGCCGAGCCGAGCCCTCGAACGAGGATCGACCCAACCGGCAGGACGAAAAAGATGGTCGCGAAGGCTGCCGGAACAGCCAGCACGGCAATGCGCAGTCCCGTCGAACGATCTGCTGAGGGACGACGCCGCGGGCGAGCCCGGGTTACCGCAGGACGAGTTCTACCCACCGCTCGGTCCAGGCGTTGCGGTTCTCTTCGATGACGGCCGGATCAAGGCTGAGCGGGTTGTCGGCGATCTGGGCGTGCTCGACGAACTCGGCGGGAAGTTCGGCACCTTCGTGGACGGGAAACACGAACATGTTGAGCGGTACGTCTTCCTGGAACGTTGGAGTGAGCATGAAGTCGATAAGTGCCTGTGCGCCTTCGACGTTGTCGGAACCCTCGAGGACGCCGGCAAACTCGATCTGGCGGAAGCAGCTGTCGAGCAGGACTCCGGTTGGGGCGACATCGACCGGCGGATCGGCGAAGATCACTTCGGCGGGCGGGCTCGACGCATACGACGTGACGATCGGTCGGGTACCGCCGCCGGCGATGAACTCGCCGTAGTAGGCGTCTTCCCATCCGGCGGTGATGACCACACCGTTCTCGCGAAGGGCGGTCCAGTAGTCCTCCCAGCCGTCGCCATACCGGGCGATGGTGGCGAGCAGAAAGGCGAGTCCCGGCGAGGAGGTCTCAGGGTTCTCGGTGACGAACTGGTCGCGGTACGCAGGATCGATGAGGTCATCGAGGCTTGTGGGTGGCGGACCATCCAGTTCCGAGATCCAGAAGTTTGCGCAGACATCGCCGTAGTCGATGGGGGTCACCTGATTCGTCGAGTCCAGCTGAAACTCCTCGGGGACGTTGACGAGGTTGGGTGACTCATACGCCGAGAAGATCGACGCATCGAGCCCGCGCTGCAGGAAGGTGTTGTCGATGCCGAACATGACATCGCCGATGGGGTTGCCGGCAGTGAGAATGGCTTCGCTCACCATCTGGCCGGCGTCGCCGGAGGCCAGTTGTTCAACCGCGATACCGGTTTCGGCGGTGAAGGCTTCGAGCGTCTCGGGCGAGATGGCGAACGAGTCGTGGGTTATCAGGGTGACGGTGCCGTCTTCGGCGCCGGCGTCCTCGGTCTCGGCGGTTTCGGCGCTGGTATCTGTGGTGCCTGCGCTGGCGGTTGGAGCATCGTCGCTGCCCGATGAGCCGCAGGCCGCGGCGATCAGCGCAAGCGCGATCAACGCCGACAACATCGACAGAAATGAGTAGGGAGATTTGTTCTTCATGGCTTCCTCCGCTGGCATTACCCAGGTCAGGTGTGCGGGTCGACGAGAATGCTCGTCCTCTCAGCCCAGCTGGTCCTGGGCTCCCCGGATGGTTGTATGTGCCCACACGGTAGCAGCCGAGGTTCAGGGTGCTGTATCAGGGAAACGGGCGGTCATCCCAGCCATCGTCCTCGTACTCCCAGCTGCCATCCTCGTTCTGATACGCCCAGCCGCCCCCGTCGTCATCGTCGTACGGGTCAAGAGTGTCGTAGTCGTCATAGGAGTCGTCAGCGAAGTAGGCGTCGGTCCGTGGGGGCACAAAGACGCTCAGAATCTTCACGACGACGGTGCCGACGAGGAGCAGCGCCAGTATTCCCAGGATGAAGAACACCGCACCTTGGCGCCAGAGATCCCCCCAGGCGACATCGGAATTACAACCCTGCGAGGCGTCGGCTCGGGTGAAATCACGCGTCCCGTTGGTGGTGAATGCTTCGCCGACCATCAGGTCCTCGACCCGAAACTCGAGTTCGTTGCCTCCGGGACTCGTGCGAAGTGTGTAGTTGGTGCTGCCCAGTATGGGGTTGGCCAGCGGGGTGATGGTCTCCCAGCCGTTGGGCGAACCGCCGATTCGCATCTCTACCTGTGCGGCATTGGGGGCCGGACTCCGCCGAGTGATCTCCCAGACCACGCCGTCACCATCGCGGAGCGAGACGTCGCGCAGCGCTGGGCAATTGTCGAGAATGGCCAACACCGGCTCGCCCTCGGCAACCAGGGTCACCTGAAGCGGCGGGTCCGGGCGTATCGCCCCGCACGCACTCAGCAGCACGCCCATCACCAATAACAGGGGACCGAGGCGGACCGATGACCAGTCGTTCTTGCGCATCATGTGCAGTTGCTGCGCAAGCGTCGGGGGAGCATTGGCGAAGCGTAGCCGCCACGGAACCCGTTTTTTGCGTAGAGGGGCCGATCGGTGCACTACCATCGCAACACTTCGGTTTCCCACTCTGGGAATGCCGCACGATCCCTACACGGAGACCCCCACATGTCAGGAATGTTTGAACAACTGCTCGGAATGGTCGGAACCGGCAACGAACTGTCGTCGATCTCAAACGCCATCGGCGGCGACCAGAGCGCAACCCAGCGGGGAATCGCCGCAGCCCTACCTCTCCTTCTGGGCGGACTTGCCAACAACTCCCAGTCGGCCCAGGGCGCCTCCGCGCTCTTCGGTGCGCTCGACAAGCACGACGGAGCGGTCCTTGGCGACCTCGCCGGACTCCTCGGCGGCGGATCGGGGCTCGCCGACGGCGCCAAGATCCTCGGCCACATCTTTGGGGGCAGCAACGACAACGTCGCTTCGGCCGTGTCGCAAAAGAGCGGCCTCGATGTCTCTACCGTGATGCGTCTTCTGCCAATTCTGGCGCCGATCGTCATGGGCTTCATCGGAAAAATGCGCAACGAGAACAGCCTCGACCAGAATGCGGTTTCCCAACAGCTGGCCCAGGAAAAGACCGCCGTGGCTCAGACCGAGCCCGCGCTCGGAGGGTTGCTGGGCATGCTCGACGCCGATGGCGACGGAAACATCATGGGCGAGATCGGTGGGCTCCTCGGAGGCGACGCCTCGGGCCTCGGATCGATCCTCGGTCAGGTACTCGGCGGAAACAAGTAACCGGTACTGCGGTGGGCTGAGTCGGTCGACTCAGCCCACGGTGCTGGTCGAGCGGATGAAGGGATGCAGGAGGCGTGCAATCTCTTCGGGGTGGGTTTGATGAGCATTGTGGCGCGCGCCCTCGATGACCGTCAGTGTGTTGTCGGCGATGCGCGCCTCCATGATCAGCGCAGCGCCGTTGAACGCCGCATCGTGCTCGCCGATCATGATCAGGGTCGGGACATCGACCTCTTCGAGTCGGTCGAAGACCATCGAGTCGGGGATCACGCCCAGGCTGCACGCCACGGGATCAATGCCAAATCCCTCGGCGTTCTTGAGCGTCGCGTCATTCCACTCGACCTGCGCGACCGGACTCTCAAAGCCGGCCGCCGCGCCGATGAGTGCGAGACCCCTGATGGCGCTGGCCCGCTCGATCGCGTAACTGAGCGCGAGATAACCCCCGAACCCATGGCCGATCAGGAACGGGACCTCGCCCACCTCTCGATGGGCTGAGATGATCTCGTCGAGATCTTCGAGGCAGCGATCGCGTTGGTACGACGCCGGGTCGGGTGGGGTCGGCGACGACCCGTGGCCCAGAAGGTCGGGGCACACCACGCGATAGCCAACGGAGAGTCGGGTGGCGATGTCGCTCCAAATGGCCGCGCTGTGACCCATCCCGTGCAGACAGACAACGAGGGGGCCTTCGCCGACGTCGGTAACTTCAAGGCGCATACCTCGCTAAGGCTACTGTGGCGCCATGGCAGAAACGTTCGATGGAACCACAGCACTTCTCGACGCGGTCGGGGCCACGCTCGGGCCAACCGAGTGGTTCACGATCGATCAGCAGCGCATCGATGCGTTCGCCGATGCCACGCTCGACCACCAATGGATCCACGTCGACCCAGAAGCAGCCGCCGAAGGTCCCTTCGGCACGACCATCGCCCACGGGTACCTCACCATGTCGCTGGTCAACCACTTTCTCCCGCAACTGATGGAAGTGCGCTCGGTATCGATGGGCATCAACTACGGCGTCAACAAGGTGCGATTTCCGTCGCCGGTGCCCGTCGGGTCGCGGATACGCGCCACCGGCACCATCGCCGAAGTAACCGAGGTAGCCGGTGGGGTGCAGTCGGTTGTAGCGGTGGTCGTGGAGATCGAGGGCGCCGAGAAGCCAGCAGCCATCGTCGAAACCGTGTCGCGCTTTCTCGATTAGCTGGCTGAACCTCAGCTGTGCCGGAGCGGTACGCTTGTGCTGTGGCAAAAAGAAAACGCCGTGGCGGTACCGCCACCCTTGCACCCCCGTCCGATCCGCCGATCCAACCCGGAGTACAGTCGCTCCGCCGTTCGGTGCCGCCGTCGATCGACCTTCCCCCGTACGCCAAGAGCGGTGAGCCCGGTCCGTCACTGTCGCCGCTGGTGCGCACCGACGACGAGATCGCCCGGATGCGTCGCACCGGAGCGAAGGCCGCCGAAATCCTGATGATCGTGGGCGGTCACGTCGCCCCCGGTGTCACCACCGACGAACTCGACCGCATCACCCACGAAGAAGCCCTGAAGCGAAACTGCTACCCGAGCCCGCTCAACTACCGCGGATTTCCCAAGTCGGTCTGCACCTCGATCAACGAAGTGATCTGCCACGGAATCCCCGATAGTCGACCCTTGGCCGAGGGCGACATCATCAACATCGATGTCACCGTGTTCTGCGAGGGCGTGCACGGCGACACCTCCACCACCTTTATCGCTGGCGAGACCGATGATTTCTCCGAGACGTTGGTGGTCGAAACCCGCCACGCGCTCTATGCCGGCATGGATGTTTTACGGCCGGGTTCACCCGTGAACGCGATTGGGCGCGCCATCGAGTCGCACGCAAAATCGCACAACCTGGGCGTGGTTCGCGAATTCATCGGCCACGGCGTCGGTACCGATTTTCATGGGGGTCTTCAGATCCCGCACTACTACGACCGCCGGGCCAGCAGTCGCATCGACCTCGGCATGAGCTTCACCATCGAACCCATGCTCACGCTCGGCGCTCCCGATATGTACATGTGGGACGACGACTGGACTGCGCTGACCCTCGATGGTCGCCGCACGGCTCAGTTCGAGCACACGATGGTCATGGGCGACGACGGTGTCGACATCATGACGGTGACGCCGGCTGGCGAGTGCGCACACGACATGTATCGCTGATCGATGTCCGACCAACCCACAGTTACCACGACCCGCCTCCTCCTCGTCCGTCACGGTGAATCCAAGGTTACGGTCGACCGCGTCATCGGTGGCCCAAAGACCTGCTCGGGGCTCTCAGACCTCGGCCGCCGTCAGGCCGACGCGCTCCGTCAACGGCTGGTCGACGCTCCCGTCGCCGTCGACAATGTCTGGGCCAGCACGATGCCTCGGGCCAAGGAGACCGCCGAGATCATCCTTCCCGCCTTGGGCGTCGACGAGCTCTCTATCGACGCCGACCTTGAAGAGCATCGTCCGGGCGAGGCCGACGGCCTCCCGTTCGCTGACTTTGGCGACACCTACGAGATGTTCGACTTCGCCGACCAGCCGTTCCGCCCGATGGCACCAGGCGCCGAATCGCTGGCCGGTTTCCATCAGCGGGCTGGTGCTGCGTTGCACCGGGTTGTCGACCAACACGCTGACGAGACCACGGTTGTCGTCTGCCATGGCGGGGTGGTCGATGTGGCCCTTCGTTCGTTCCTCGGGTTGGGCCTTCGCCCCACGTTTGATCTCCACACCCTCAATACCTCGGTCACCGAGTTCATGAGGCGCAGCGATCGCGACCGCTGGAGTCTGGTGCGCTACAACGACGCTGCGCATCTTGCAGGGCTCCCGGCTGCCACCAACCTCTGACGCCGGTCGAGGCCGCTGAGCAGGGCTTTCGGAGAATCTCGAAGATGGCCGTTCAAAAGCTCAGCGTGGACGGCTATCGGCCGATGGGGCTACCGTTCCCGAACAGGACATTCACGGCATCGGAAGGTCAACGAACCAATGACAAGTCTCGCAACCATCGAGGGCATCGGCCCGAAGTACGCAAAGGCCATGGCCAAGAGTGGCATCAAGACCACCGAACGGCTGCTGAAGGAATGCGGTTCGAAGGCCGGCCGCAAGGCTGCTGCCAAGGAGTCGGGATGCACCGAGAAGCAGATCCTCGGCTGGGTAAACCGTGCCGACCTCATGCGAGTCAAGGGAGTCGGCGAAGAGTACAGCGACCTGCTTGAACTTGCCGGAGTCGACACCGTGAAGGAACTTCGCACCCGCAACGTCGACAACCTGCACGAAAAGATGCTCGAGGTCAACGCCAAGAAGAAGGCCGTGCGTCGCCCACCATCACTTCCCGAAGTAAAGCGCTGGGTAGCCCACGCCAAGAAGCTCAAGCCAGCAGTCACGTACTAAATTTCTGGTCGTTCGCTCCCTGCGGTCGCTCTCTCTGCGCTTCGCTATGAGCCTTCGCGCTCATGTCGTCCTCCGCCAGCGCCGGACGACCCCAACCGCTGGCACCTTTTCTACTCATTGAACCATTTGGTTAGTTCTTTGAAGCCCTCTTCTATGGTCACCTTTGGGTGCCAGTGGAGGGCTTCTTGGGTTTCTCTTTGAGCGAACCAGTGGGCGGTTGAGAGCTGCTCGGCGAGAAAACTCGTCAGTGGAGGGTCGACCGTGGAGCCCGATCGATTCCAGATCGCCTCGATGACTTGACCGCCCCGGAATGCGGCGCCGGTCGGAACGTGTCGTGACGGGCCGGGAAGTCCGGCCGCGCCGACGATCTCGTCCAAAAGCTCCCGCACGGTTCGCGGTTGGTCATTGGATACCACGAAGGCACGCCCACCAAGGCTGGGCGCCCGGTCGACGGCAGCCACCAGAGCATCAGCAGCGTTGTCGATATAGGTGCTGTCGATCAGCGCGCTCCCTGACCCGATGAGTACCAAGCGACCCTGCCGGGCGCGCTCGACGATGCGGCCGACCAACTGCGTGTCGCCCGGACCCCAGACCAGATGAGGCCGGATAGCCACCACCGGAAACGAATCGCTGCTCATGTCCAGGGCCAGAATTTCGGCGGCCGCTTTGGTGGTGGAGTAGTACCCGCGCGTCGTCGATGGATCCGCTGGGTCGGCGCCCGCTCCCACGAGCGGCTGCCCAGCATGGGCAACCGATGGCGACGAAACGTGCACGACCCGCCCTGCGCTGTTCTCGCGAGCGGTTTCAAGCACGTTGCGAGTGCCGTCGATGTTGGCGCTCCGGAACGCTGCCTCGGTGCCGGTGACGCCGACCTTGGCGGCAAGATGAATGACCGCTTCGACATCGACCATTGCCACCTTCAGTGCGGCGCGATCGGCGATATCGCCGAGTACCTCGTGCTGGGCCGGTGAGCCCGGCGAACGCTGAAACGCGACCACGTCGTCGCCGCGCGCCACCAGACGCTGGATGATTGACGTACCGAGCAGACTCGTTCCGCCCGTGACCAGAATTCTCATCTTCCGGCCAGTTGTATTGCGGCCTGTTGGGCGATGAATCGGCGATCGATCTTGGAGTTGTGCCGCTGGTCCACCGGAATCGATGGAGCCAACAGCACGGCGGCGACGTCGATGTCGGGCGAGTACTGCTGGGCTACCGCCGAACGGATCTGGCGTCGGAGTGAAGCGTTGGCTTCGGTCCACCGGAGCGCCGGTTCGTCGAGTTGGAGGACGATCACCACCACCTGGCTACCGACCGGCCCCACGCCGACTGCCGCCGACAGCGCGACCCCCTCCACTG
>CAZGVQ010000081.1:0-10207 GCA_964529355.1 uncultured Acidimicrobiales bacterium | reverse complement strand
GCCGAAGTCGAGCGCGACGTGATCGGCGGCTCAAGCTTCGACGTGGTGGCCGTGGCTCGGTATCCGCGCAAGAGCGCGTTCATGCAAATGACCAACGACCCGGAGTTTCAGGAGATGTCGGTGCACAAGGCCGCTGGCGTCGAGGAGACCACCGTGTTGGCCACCACACTGTTGGAGATACCGAACGCCCCGCTGCTCGACAACCCGCCGTTCCCCGCGACCGGCGACGACCCGGCCTTCGCCTTCATGCACGTGCTCGACTACCGCGACACCGCGATCTATGCCGAGGGCGATGCCGACGCCGACAACACCCGCAGCGGCGAAGATGCCGTCAACACCTACAGCGCCAATGCCGGCACGGTGGCCGCTCCGCTTGGTATACGACCAGCCGCCTGGTTCAACGTGGAGGCCACGGTCATCGGCCCGCCGGGCGTGTGGGAAGAAGTGCGTATCAACACCTTTCCCAGCCACGCCACGTTCAGTGAGCTCACGTCGAACCCCATCTGGGGTTCGGGCTCGCACCATCGCACCGCTGGCATTGCCCACACCTACGCCATCATGAGCCTGCCGCAGATCAACGAGTTCAACGGGGTGCTCGCCAACACCACCGGCTAGTGGATTTCGCCTGAACTCGCCATCGGTCATCTTGGGTCGCGGCGCTTCGATACCCAGGACACCCATGGTCCAGGCGCCTTGCCAGCTCAGAACGTGCACCAGTTGTTCGATGGTGCGCTCGACATTGGGTCTTTTTTCTTCGCCGCTCTTGACCGATGTCAGTACATCTGACTACAATCGAACATATGTTCGATTCATCCACCACCTTTCAGGACGAAAGCGAGAACCCCTACGGGGGTGCTCCCACGCGTTCCGAAGAGGTTGCGGGTGGCTGTGGTGTGGCCGAAATTGCCGATCTGGCCGACGTCACCGAGGTGCTCACCAAGGTTGATTGGACGGCTCTCGAGGCCGAGGAGTTGGGCGATGTATTGCGCGAGCAGGCGGTCATCACCGCCCGGCTCGCATCGGTAGACCTGGCGATCATCGATGCGTTCGAGAAATCAGCAGGCGGGCATCTGGTGCATGGCCGAGCGGTGGTCGGATGGCTAGCGGCCCAAACCGGTGTACCCCGCCACGAGGCAAACCGTCGGTTCTTGGCCGCCATGAGGTTGCGGCATCTTCCCGAAACCTCAGCGGCGTTGCGTCGCGGCGATATTCACTTCGCCCATGCGGTGGCTATCGGGAAGACGTCGGCCAAGCCGCATCTCTCGTGGGCGCTCGAGGCGGGCGAGAAGAACGACCTTGTCCCCGCGGCAAAGACAATGTGTTGGCGCGACTTCCGGATCGTGCTGCGAAAGTTCGAGGAAACCGCCGACCCCTCGCAGGGTGAAGATGAGGCAAAGCACCAGAACGACCGGGCCGAGTTTCAGTTCTCCAACACCTTTGAAGGCATGTTCCGGGCCGACGGATGGTTCGACCCGGTCAGCGGCGAAATCATCGATACCGAACTCAAGCGAATCTATGCCGTCCTCCTGAAGGCCGATTGGGCCGAGGCGCGCGACCGCGTGGGCGACGACGCCACAAGCCGCGACCTGTGCCGAACCACGGGGCAACGCATGAAGGATGCCCTGGTCGAAATGGCCAAGCGTTCTTCGGGAGCACGCAACCCGGCGCTTCCGTGCGTCAACGTGCATGTCGATCACGAGACCTTCACCCAGGCAGTCAACGAGTTCGCCGGGTTGCCAGCCGCATATCCGGCCGAGGGCGTGCGCGAAACCAATGCGGGCGCGTCACTCTCGGCCCGCCAGATCGTCGAGCTTGCCCTTGCAGGCCATGTTCGCCGCATCGTGTTCGATTCCGAAGGTCAGATACTCGACTTTGGGCAGAAGAAACGGTTCTTCACCGGCGACCTTCGGGAAGCCATCGAGCTTCGCGACCGGGTCTGCCAACATCCCGGCTGCGAATTGCCGGGGGTGTGGTGTCAAGCCGACCATATCGAGCCGTTCAGCTACGGCGGATCCACCAGCATCGACAACGGTCAGTTGTTATGCGGCTTCCATAACCGGCAGAAACGCGACCGATATTTATCGCCCTGGTGGGACAAATCCGTCGGTCGGTTGATGTGGCTAACCCATCCACCGATCTAGCGGTGTGTCGACCTGTGCCGCCGCGTCTGGACAATCGAAGAGCAATGAGGCCCCGTCGGGCCTCACTGGCACGCGCCAGAACGCAGTCATCCTCAAGGATGATGAGCAATCACCGCGCAGGCGGATGTCGGAAGCTATGCGATGCTTGAGAATGAAGAGGTACCTACCGACGGGACACTGAACCCCCGTGCGGTATTCCGGGAAGGAACTCCGAGTGAGCCACAACGCTGAAAGTGCATCACACAAGGCGCCGCTAAGGCGTCCACGCCTTGCCTTGCTGGCCCTTGGCATCGCACTGGCATTTCTGGCGGCGGCCTGTGGCTCGGGGACCGAAGAGTCGGTAGCTCCGGCCGATCAAGCCGACGCGTCTGCCGACACCGATACCGATACCGATACCGATACCTCTACCGAAGAGAGTCGTGCCTCCGATGGAGCGCCCGCTGACGACGTCGCCACCGAAGCTCCCGCCGAAGCCGATGCGCCCGACGAACCTGAGCCGGCACCACAACCCGAAGTCGAGCCGGTGGTGTTCGACGACAACTTTGGCGAGTCGATCGCTCCGATCCTGGCCAACAACTGCGCGTCCTGCCACAACGCCAACGGTCCCGGCTCCAGCCACTGGCAGCTCCTCACCGCCCAGGACGCGGTCGACACGTCACAGGTCATCGCCTCGTTTGTGACCTCTCGGTTCATGCCGCCCTGGCCCGCCGGCGACCTGAGCGTTGCTTTCCACGAAGATCGCAGCCTCAGCCAGGATGAAATCGACGCCCTCGTGTCGTGGTCGGCCGCTGGCGGCGAGATCGACGTCGATCCAGCCACCCCGATCGAATCGCCCAACGGTGTGGTCGAGCTCGATGATCTCGACCTGAGCCTCGAGCCGGTCGAACCCTACGACGGCTCGCCCGCCATCCTCGACGACTATCGCTGTGTTGTGTACGACCCGCAGATCACCGAACCAACGGTGCTCAGTGGCTTCAACTTTGTGCCCGACCAGACCGAGGTGGTGCACCACGCCATCGGCAACCTCGTGTCGGCCAATCGCCGCGCCGACGTCGATGCTCGGGCCGCCGCCGATACAACCGGCGCCGGTTTCTCCTGCTTTGGACTGCCTATTCAGGACGAGATCGTCGTGGCATGGGCCCCCGGGCAGAACCCCACCCAGTACCCCGAGAACTCGGGCATCGTCATGCAACCGGGCGACTTCTTCCTGGTGCAGATCCACTACCACTTCGAGGTCGACGCCCCCGCCGACCGTTCGCTACTCGAGCTCGATTTCAGCGACGATATTGCGCCTGACGATCTCAAACAGATCCGCATTGCCGAGTACGTCGCACCTGCCGAGATCCCCTGCAGCGTCGATGAGTCAGGGCCATTGTGTGACCGCGATACGGCTATCGAGCGGGCCGTCGAACTCTACGGCGACGCCGGCGCATCGGCCGACCTGTTCAACCTTCTCTGTGGCGTGACCCCGGCCGACTTCGCTCACATGACCGATGGCTTGGCGTCAAGCAGCTGCGATCTTGAAATGTATGAATTCGGCGAGATCGTGTCGGTGTTTGGCCATATGCACGAGATCGGAACCACGTTCCGCATGACCCTCAACCCCGGCACGCCCGATGAAACAGTGCTGCTCGACATTCCCGACTGGGATTTCGACTGGCAGTTCAACTTCGAGCCGGTCGACAGCATCGTCGTCACCCCCGGCGATGTGGTGCGAATCGAATGCGCCTGGGATCGCGCGCTCATCAAACCCGGCGAAGAGCCCCGCTACATCTTCTGGTCCGACGGCACCACCGACGAAATGTGCTTCTCGAACATCGTCACCCGCGACCTGTAGGACTCGGCGACTGGTCCATTGGCGTGGATCACGCACCAGCGTCGAGGTCCGAGTGCCGTGCCTTTGGAACTGATGTGCCTATGGAACTGACCGTTGGTGTGACCTGGGCTGAGTGCTCAGTCGGTTGGCTTGTTGGGCGCCGTGTCGATGAGATGCTTGCCGAAGTCCTCGGTTGACCCCGGCGACACCACCGCGTGTTGCGAGCCGGCGTGAATGTCGCGGAAGCAGCGGTTGAGGACGCCTTCGCGCAAGCCCATGGTGCCGGCGTGCAGGTAGGCCTTGTGCACGATGTCTGCGCCTTCCTGGGTGATGAACGTGGTTGCCTGGCGGGCTTCCATCATCGCCGTGAGGTCGAGTTCGCCGGTGTTGTTGAGTGAGGCTTCGGCCCGTCCGTAGGCGTCGCGCACCCAGTATTCGGCCGAACGGAAGCGCGACTCCAAGACGGCAAGGTCATACACAAACCGCTCGCTGTCGGCCAGCGTTGATCGCGCCGCCATTCGTTTGTGGGCACCGGCTGCCTTGTCGCGCAGCTCGTCGAGGGCACGGCGGATAACACCGATGGCGAATCCGGCGTGGCCGGCGGCGGTGAGTACCAACACACCCAGGTCATAGACCGGTCCGCCCCGTTTGCGGTCGGCGGTGAAGAAGTTGAACGTGGCGTCGTCGGGCACAAACAGACCATCGACGTGGTAGTCGTAGCTGGCGGTGCCCTCAAGACCCAGCACATCCCAGTTGCCGGTGACGGTGGCGTTGTCTTTGGGAAACAGCGCGAGCAGAAAGTCGGGGTTCTGGCCTTCTTCCACTGCGGTGAGCAACCCGGCGCCCACCCACTGGGCGTGATTGATGCCGCTGCCAAACTGGTACTGACCCGAGATGTCGTAGCCACCCTCGGTCGGTACCGCCGAGCCAACCGGCGCGAACTGCCCGGCGGCGATGGGAGCTTGGCCGTCGGTGACCATTTCGGCGATGAGGTCGTCGCCGCCGTAGGCGCCGAAGAAGCCGGTTGCCGCACAACTGGCCATGAGACACCAGCCAGCTGAGCCATCGGCATGGCTGACTTCGGCAAACACGTCGAGACACTCATCGAGCGGAGCTTCGAGCCCGCCGATCTCCTTGGGCATCATCAACTTGAACAGGTCGGCCTGGTTGAGCGCATCGACCGCGGCCTCGGGAAGGGGACCGTCTTCGTGGCCCTCCAATGCTGCTTCGAGTTGTGGACGGAGCTCTTTGGCGACTTCGAGATAACTGGTGGCCATGGTCTTCCCCTGCTGGCTTGTAGGGCTGGGTGGCTGGTTAACAATTTCGAGAACAAGTTCTAGTTTACGATCGTCACCGAGTTAGGAGGTAGCTCAACCGGCAGCCATGATGAGGTTGCTCCATACCGACCTACTGCCACGAGCCCAAAATCATGCGAGTTGCTGCTGTCCAACATGCTCCGGTCTATCTGAACCGTGAGGCAACGATCGAGAAGGTTCTCGAGCTCATCGCCCAAGCGGCGTCGGAGGGCGCTGAGCTCATCGCGTTCCCGGAGACCTTCGTGGCCGGGTATCCCGCTTGGGCCGATTTCACCAATGCTTCAAGCTTCGACAACCCAGCGCAGAAGGCGGCGTTCGGCCAGTATCTCGATAGCGCGGTCGATGTCGGCGCCGGGCACCTCGACCCGGTGGTCGCAGCCGCCGCCGAAGCGGGCACGTTTGTGTACCTGGGCATCGCTGAACGTTCAGCATCGCGAGGCTCGGTGTATTGCACGCTTGCTGCCATCCACCCCACCGAAGGTCTGGTTGGCACCCATCGCAAACTCAAACCCACCTACGGCGAACGCATGATGTGGGCCGATGGCGATGGCGCCGGTCTGCGGGCCCATGACTTCGGCGACACCCGGGTGAGCGGCCTCAACTGCTGGGAGAACTGGATGCCCCTGGCGCGGGCGGCCATGTACGCCCAGGGTCCCGAGGTGCACATCGCAACCTGGCCCGGGTCGCCCGAGATCAGTCACGACATCAGCCGATTCGTAGCCATGGAAGGTCGCCTGTTTGTGGTGAGCACCGGTGCGGTGCTGCGCGACGAGCACCTGCCCGACGACTTTGCCCTCCGGCAGGACATGATCGACGTGCACCATCGCTACGCCAGCGGGGGAGCCATCATCGTCGCCCCCGATGGAACCGTGCTGGCCCAGGCCGACAAGCACGAAGAAACCATCATCTACGCCGACCTCGACCTGGCCGCCGTGCGCGAAGCCAGGCAGAACTTCGACCCCACCGGTCACTACAGCCGACCCGATGTGCTCGACCTGTCCGTCGACCGCCGCCGACGAGAACCCGCCACTTTCACCGACCACTGAGCGTCGGGCATCGATCAGAAAACGACGTTGTCGCCGCGTAGCTCGTCGATTCGGTCGGTCCAGCCGATTTCGTTGAGCACCTCGTCGGTGTGTTGGCCGAGGGTGGGGGAGTCGGGCTTGGTGATTTCGGCCGGGGTTCCCAGGAACTTCGTTGGGCTACGGGTTTGTCGTACCCGGCCCATCACCGGATGCTCGTGCTCGATGAACAACTCGTTGGCCTGCACCTGCGGGTCGAAGGGAACATCGGCCACCGAACGCACGATGCCGAAGGGCGCACCCTCCGCGTCGAGCGCTGCTGCTGCGTCGGCCACCGACACGTCCCTGGCGGCCGACCGGATTTCGCGCATCACCGCGGTCATCTCCTCCTTGTTGGCCATGCGTTGCCCCAACGTGGCCAACGCCGGGTCACTTGAATCCACACCGAACGCCGCGGCCAACCCGTGGAACTCCGGGTCGGTCACCGGGGTCACCGCCAGGTATCCATCCTGAAGCTCGATGGCGGTGTTGTTGGCAGCCGACGACGTCGGGCCCGCGTGGTTTCCATCCAGCGCAACTTCGTGTCCGGCGGCATCGACAAACAGAAACGCGATGTTGGCGTCGAGCATCGACAGCTCGAGGTGTTGGCCGCCCCTGCCCATGGCCCTTGCAAACAGCGCAGCGCTGATGGCCTGGCACGCGGTGTAGGCGGTGACCTTGTCGGCCAGGAGCTGGCGGATGAACACCGGCTTGTCGTCGTTGAGACCGGTTTGCGAATCGGCGATGCCCGACGCGGCCTGAATCACCGTGTCGTACACCCGCCGCTTGGTGTACGGACCGGTCTGCCCGAACCCGCTGAGCGAGCAGTACACAACGTCGCTGCTCTGGGCCTTGATGGTTTCGTAGCCAATACCCATGCGGTCGACGGCGCCGGGTCGGTAGTTGTGCACGAACACGTCGACGTCTTTGGCCAGCTCGAGCACGATCTCGACCCCTCGTGGGTCGGTGAGATCGATGACCATGCTTCGCTTGCCGCGGTTGGCCACCTGAAACATCGACGTGATGCCGTTGGCCATGGTTCCGACATATCTCACCTGATCGCCAAAGGGCGGCCGCTCCACCTTCACCACCGCTGCGCCTTGATCGGCCAGCATGCCGGTGGCCAGCGGACCGGTGAGCGCAACCGACAGGTCGAGAACCCTCACGCCATCCATCGGCCCTGCGGTGCTTGCGACGTGGGCAGAATCACCGGTACTTACTTCCCCGTTGTCTGACATGATCGTGCCCCCGGCTTCACTCGTCTTCAGCTCGGGCCGACCATATGCCACTTTTGGTCAGCTGGACACCGTGCACGACCTCGCACGCTCGCGCTTGTGAGGGTCACAAACGTCGACGCCCGGGCCGCCGCGGAGAACATCGACACCTCGACCACCGACAAGCTCATCGTCACCCGAACCACCGTGCAGGCTGTCGGTGCCGCGTCGGCCCTCGAGCAGGTCGGCGTCTCCGCCACCTCGGAGCGTGTCGTCTCCCGTTCCGCCGAACAACTGGTCCATGCCGCCGCCGCCCCACAACTCGTCGTCGCCCGGCCCGCCGCGCAACGCGTCATCGCCGGTGCCCGCAAAGATTCGGTCTTCGCCATCGCCACCCACCAGCAGGTCTTGACCCTCGCCGCCGTGAAGAACATCGTTGCCCGGGCCGCCGAATAGGCGGTCGGGTTCGTAGTTGCCGAGGAGAAGGTCGTCCCCAGCTCCGCCGAGGACGGTGTCGTCTCCCAAAGCGGCGCAGATCACGTCGTCACCTGCGCCGCCATCGATGACTTCGGCGCCATCGGTGCCGAGAATCACGTCGTCGCCACTGGTTGGTGTGTCCCCCAAGCCGAACGCCACGGTCACGGCGCGCCCGTTGCAGCGAAGATGTCGCTGCTTCTCCACTGGTGTTGCTCGTACCAGCGTCCATTGTCGCGAATCGCGACCGAAACTGACACTTGTTGTCAACACTTCGTTCGGACTGTTGGGTGTGAGGATGATCTCGCCTACGCCACTGACCTGTGGAAGCGGCGGACTTGTACTAGGGAACGTTGTTACCAGCCGGATTTCACCGGTGTCGGGTTTCCACATATGCCCATCCCAAGAGGCGTTGGAGTCGAACTCCGAGAAGTTGCTTGTCGAGCTGAAACCGATGAGGGATCCATCGGGACTCATGGAAATGCCGCTCCCAAACGCAGGCCCGAGAGTGACGCTGTCGAGGTTCACGCTCGTGCCATCCCGGAGGTCGAGCCTCACCAGCGACTGATGGCCGGCGAAAGCAACAAAGAACCCCTCGGCTGAGATCGCTAGGGAAGTGGCTGCGGCTCGGCCAAACTGTGTGTCAACCAGTCGGATCAACTGACCGTGGTTGGTGATTTCGCCGGATGCGACCGCAATAGTGAGAAGGTGGCCGTTGTTGGTTATCGCTGCGGCCAGGCTTGCGTCGTCGTTGAGTTTGACCTTCACGAAGATGTCGGCGTTTTCGATAGGCCCCGTGGTGGTCAGCATGGTGGTTGTGTCGTTGTCCACGTCGACTGCAATCAGTTCTTCTCCCCGAGCCACGACGACAAGGCTTCCGGTGCGGTCGACGTCGATGGAGGTCGCCCCGTCAAAGACGATCGAATCGAGCGGCGCTCGGGTGAGGCTGGGAAGCTCGATCACGTCTACTCGATGTTCGACCACAGGTCCGCTGAGTATCACCCCGACGAAAAGTCGGCTTGCGTCGCCGCTCAAGGCGATTGGCCCCAGTCGGTCTCTGTTCGGGATGTCGTTCACAACGCCTGTCGCGGTGTCAACGACGAAGAGATCAGCCCAGTCGTTCTTTATCGCCACGGCGTCACCGTCGGTGCTCACCGATACTGATCGGCCGAAGGTCTCGGTCCCTTCGAGAAGCGTCTCGGTAGGGATGAGCGGCACGAGTTCGTCGGGTCTCTGGTCTTGCGCGCCTGCCGGAACAACCACTGCCGATACGGCGAGTGCCAGCACCAGAAGGATTGTGATCAAGAATCGAACAGACTTCATTAGCGGTTCCTCCACCTTGCGCGCGAAAATCCTCTGCAAATCGCACTGTATGTAGCAGCTGTGACGAGAACAATGGTTCGAAGGGTACATATGCGATGCTCGGCGGTATGCGAAGCGTGCTTGTCATCGGGGGAACCGGACCAACGGGACCCCCCATCGTAAATGGCCTCGTCGAGCGGGGGTTCGACGTCACCATTCTTCACACCGGCACCCACGAGTTGGCCGAGGTCGACCACGTGCCGCACCTGCACGGTGATGTGCGTTCGCTCGAAGGGCTCACCGAGGTGTTGGGCGACCTCACCTTCGACATCGTGGTTGCCACCTATGGTCGGCTGCGCGCCGTGGCCGAGGTACTGGCCGGACGCTGTGAACACTTTGTGTCGGTGGGCGGGATGCCCGCGTACCGGGGCTACTTCAACGCTGATCTGCACGATCCGCCCGGTCTGCCGGTGCCCACCCGCGAGGGCGACCCCACCTCCACCGAGGCCGAGGACGGCAAGAGCTACCGCATTCGCCGCACCGAGGAGTACGTGTTTCAGCACCACCCCACAGCAACCCACTTCCGGTACCCGATGGTCTACGGGCCTCGGCAGCTGGCACCGCGCGAATGGTCGGTGGTGCGCCGGGTGCTCGATGGGCGGCCGCACATCGTCGTGCCCGATGGCGGCTTGACGCTCAACACCATGGGCTACACCGACAATCTGGCCCACGCGATCCATCTTGCGGTCGAGCAGCCCGAGGCGGCCGGCGGGCACATCTTCAACGTCGCCGACGACGAGCAGCTCACCATCGCCCAGGTGGTCGATCTCATCGCTGACGAGATGGGCCACACCTGGGATGTGGTGTCGATGCCCTATGACCT
>CAZGVQ010000080.1:0-10261 GCA_964529355.1 uncultured Acidimicrobiales bacterium | reverse complement strand
AAACTCGACCGCCTCGTCGTTTTCGAGCAACTCGTTCAGCAGTTGGTAATAGCGAGTGGTTGACAGCTCAAACTGCTCATGAATCGCAGTCTCCTTTGAACCGGGCTCGGTCCACCAGGTGCGCTCGAAATCGAGGATCGAACGCTCACGGTCTGTCAGAGGCATTGTGCTATTGGCCTTTCGCCTTCGGGGATAGCTCTACCGGCATTACTTGTGTAGCAAAAGTACATCACCCGAGCCCAAGAACCGGGGCAAGGGAGTTTTCGCGGAGCCCGAGAGGAGAATTGAACTCCTGACCTGCTGTTTACAAGACAGCTGCTCTGCCAACTGAGCTACTCGGGCATGGGGTTGAATTCTAGCGGGCGTCGGCCCTATCGAGACCGAAAGAAGTCGACCGCCCGCCGGTCGACTGCCATGCTCGGACGGTGAAGTCCCAGCGTCTGACCCTTCGCCCTTGGCGCCTCGACGAGGCCGAGTATCTACTGGATATCCGCAAACGTGCGGATGTGGCGAAGTGGCTGGGAGATCCGACACCTTGGGCCGACCTGGCCCAGGCCACCGACGCCATCGCGCAAGGTTCAGCACTGACCGATCAGGCTGGGCCAAGCGGAATGTGGGCAATCTGCGTGACCTCGGCAAAGCCGGCGTTGGCCAGGCCGGTCGGTACGGTCAGTGTGAAACCGGCGCCCGCGAGTAGCGAGCTGGAGATCGGCTGGTACCTGCACCCCGACTACATCGGTCTCGGCTATGCCACCGAAGCGGCGCGGCTTCTGCTCGACCGCACGCTCGCCATGGACGTCCCGCGGCTGTGGGCGTTCATGTGGCCGGACAACCACGCCTCGGCAAACGTCGCTCGGGCCGTCGGTATGACCGAGATCGGGGTCATCCACGACCCTTGGTACGGCACCGACGAAGAGCCGACCTCGCGGATCTTCGTGGCTCAGCCCGATCGGTAAGGGCTTAGAGCAGGCCTCGGCTTCGGGCGGTCCAGGTAAACACCTGCAGCGCGCTCCCCACCCCGGCCATGGACTTGGCGGCATAGGCGGCTGCCTCGTCGCTGATCGGCTTCCCGCCGTCATGAGCCTTCACGTTCGCCTCGGCTGCGCGCTCGGCAAGAATGAACCAGCCCACGGCCTCATCGATCGAAGCACCCACGGTGAGGTTGCCGTGGTTGCGCAGGATCAGCAGTTTGTTGTCGCCCAGACTCGCCGCGAGGTCCTTGCCGCTGACCATGTCGAGCACGTCGACCATTTCGTTGTCCCAGACCGCCTGCTCGCCATGAAACGCGGTGGACTCCTGACTCACCATGCGGAGCGGTTCGACAAACGCCGACCATGGGGTGCCGTAGGGCGTGTGAGTGTGGACGGCTGAAACCACGTCGGGTCGGGCCGCCAGCACCGGACTGTGGATGTAATACGCCGCGTTGTTGATGGTGATGGACGGGTCGACCGCCTGGCCATCGGGGCCGACCAACACCATGTCGTCGGCCGACGCCTCGCCGAAGGGCACGTCGTAACGAAGCAGCCAGAAGTGATCGAGCTTCTCCGGGTCGCGAGCGGTGATATGTCCGTCGCCCAGTTCGCCCCAGCGGCTGCTGGCGAGCACTCGATACCCGAGCGCGCAACGTTCGCGGCGCCACTGGCGCAACTCGTCGGCCGAAAGACCCTCGGGCTCGCTGATGTAGGTGCCGAAGTTTCCCATCGGTCCAGCCTAGAAGAGGTCTTCTAGCGGTGACGACTGACTTCGTACATTGCCACCGCGCCAGCCGCTCCCACGTTGAGCGAACCGAGGACGCCTTGCAGCGGCAACGCGGCCACCACATCGACCCGATCACGAACCAGCCGCGAGAGCCCCTTGCCCTCAGAGCCGAGCACCAGGCAGGTTGGTTCGCCCGCCAGATTCAGATCAAAGAGGCTCTGATCGGCGCCGCCATCGAGGCCGACCGTCCAGATACCCGCCTCGATGATCTTGGCCAGGGCGGCCGGAAGGCCACCGACAACGGTCATCCGCAGGTGCTCGATCGCGCCCTGTGCGCTTTTGGTGACGGTGGGAGTGAGGTGGGCGGCCCGGTGCTTCGGGAAAATGACTCCGGTCACGCCTGCGCACTCGGCGGTGCGAAGGATCGCGCCGACGTTGCCCGGGTCGGTGACCCCATCGAGCGCCAAAAGGAACGGCGGCCTGCCGTCATAGGGACGGATGAGTTCGTTGAGGCCCACGCTCGGAACGGGCGCTGCGTTGGCCATAACCCCCTGGGAGCTTTCGGTGCGGGTCATCGTGTCGAACTTGCTGCGTCCGATTTCGCGCAACGGGGTACGGGTCTCGTCGGCAAGGCCGACGATGTCTTCGAGAATCGGCGCCGTGTCCATTCCGGCCGACATCAGCACTTCACGAACCGGACGGGTGCCAGCAAGGAGCAACTCGCGTACCGCGTGGCGCCCTTCGACGTGGTCGCCACCCAGACCCTTTTCCCGATTGCTCGAACCCTTCGACTTCTCGCCACCATCGGGACGCGTGGGGGTTGAGCCCCTCTCGCGCTGGCGCCCGGTGCCAGGCCTGCCCCGACCAGATCCGCCTCGGTTTCGATTTTGGCCCTTCGGGCCCGAACGGCGCCCGCTCACTGCTGCCAACCCACTGTGTTACTCGCTTTCAGCCGCATCGGCGGCGGTGAGGAGTGCGACCGCCCAGCAGGCGATGCCCTCGGACCGCCCGAGTGCGCCAAGACCCTCGGCCCGTTTTCCTTTAACCGTTACCGGCGCCCCAACGACGTCGGTAAGTCGACGTTGCATGGCTTCGCGGCGGGGCGCCAACTTCGGCGCCTCGAGCACCACCGAGCAGTCGACGTTACTCACCGTCCAACCAGCACCGTGTACGTCGCGCATGGCGGCTCGAAGCAGCTCGATACTGTCGGCCCCGGCGAGGGCCGGGTCGGTGTCGGGAAAATGACTTCCGATGTCGCCAAGGCCGGCGGCGCCCAGAATCGCATCGGTCACGGCATGAGCGATGACGTCGGCGTCGCTGTGCCCATGCAGTGCTCGCTCGCCGTCAAAGGCAACGCCTCCGAGCATGAGCGTTCGGTCGGGATCATCGCTAAAGGGATGGATGTCAAAGCCCTGGCCCACCCGCATTCGCTGGGTCATCGGTCTGGCCCGTTGTTTGACTCATTGCTCGACCGGCTGTTGGATTGCATATCGATCAGCGTATGGGCGATCGCCAGATCTTCGGGATTGGTGATCTTGAGATTCTCGCGAGCGCCGTCAACCAGCATCACCGTGCCGCCTTGCGCCTCAACAAGTCCCGCATCGTCGGTTGCGTCGCTGCCCGACGTGTGGGCGTCGCGAAGTGCTTCGGCACGAAAGGCCTGTGGCGTCTGCACCGCAACCAGCTTGCTGCGATCGACCACTCCCCCGCCGATCGCCCGAATGGTGTCGGTCACTGGGATCGCGGGGACCGCTGCGTCGGCGCCAGCGAATACGGCGGTGATCGTCCGCTCGAACAAGGCACGATCGGCGAGAGGTCGTGCACCGTCGTGCACAAGAATTACCTGCGCATGGTCGGGCACGGCCGCGATGCCATTACGGACCGACTGCGAGCGGGTATCGCCACCCGCAACAACCTGCACTGAAGCCATCGAATCAATCGATGGCAGCGCGGCAATGCCTGCGACCTGGTCGACGCCCACCACCACCACGATTCCCTCGGATACGAGCGCTGCGGTTGCGACCGATCGTGCGAGTACCGGCAGGCCAGCCAGGTCTGCGAGGTGTTTCGGTCCGCCGAAGCGAGTGCCCGTACCGGCGGCCACAACCACGGTCCACACACCGGCGAGCTGGGACGGCTCGGTCATCTCGATACCTGCCAGAAAACCAGTGGCTCCCCAAGCGCGCAGCTGTTACGCATGTCACCTACGATATGAGGTGCCATGGTTGATACAGCACTCCTTTCCGAGACGTCATTGTTTTCCCAACTCGATGACGAGCTTCTCGCTCCCATCATCGCAGCCGCAACCGACCGCTCACTGCGTCGGGGCGATGTGATCTTCGAAGAAAACGAAGAGCCCGATGCGCTGTATGTGATGACCGATGGCCTGGTTGCCATCGCCAACCGATCCATCGACGGCCGCGAGTCGGTCGTCGCCCTGATGGAACAGGGCGACCTTTTTGGAGAGATGGGATTGTTTGACGGCATCGGCCGTTCAGCCGAGGCCCGGGCGCTCGAACGCTCCAACATCATTGCCATTCCCTACGAGCCCGTGCGGGCGCTGTACGAACAGAACCCAAAACTGCTGTGGCGGGTTGTAGCCATGCTCGCGGGCCGGCTTCGCAACATGGACGAAGCCCTCGCCGACTCGGTGTTTCTCGATGTCACCGGCCGAACCGCGAAGCGGCTTCTCGAACTGGCCGGCGAGGCCGACGAGTTCACTCTGCCGGTAACCCAGGAAGAGTTGGCCGGCATGGTCGGCGCCTCGCGCGAACGGGTGAACAAGGCCATTGCATCGTTTGTAAAGCTCGGCTGGATCGAACAGGTCGATCGCCGCTACGTCATCACCAACCGCAAGCAGCTCACCATCCGCGCCCGATAGTCGCGCTTACTCACCTGGCGGTTCGCCGAAGCACACCGGGAACTCGGCGACGAGCTCCTCAAAGCGGTCTTCGTCAACGATTCCGTTCTCGAGTTCGGCGAACGCCGGTTCGCACTCGGCGGGAATCTCGGCCGCTTCTTCGCCAACGATTGGGGCGTCCGCGTCGGCAAAGAACTCTGAGCGGTCGATGCCGAACTGTTCGAGACAGGCCTCGTGTTCGAGCTGTTCGACAGGCTCAGCTTCAAAACCGCTCGAACAGAAGAAGTCACCGACGATGCCGGCCAGACCCTGGCCGCCACCCTCTTCGAGGATGCAGGCTTCGTACGCTTCGGAGACCGTCAAGGCTTCATCCAACGTGAGCTCGGGGCCATCGAAGTTCCAGATGTAGGAGCACGCAACCATCGCGACCGGCTCGGCAAGGCCCTCGGCGTCAATGTCGTTCTCGGCAAGGCAACTCCGGAATGCCTCCGCATCCGCTTCGGCATCGGCCTGGCTTCGAAGCCCCTCGACGAACCCCGGATCGCACAGGGCGAAGCCGTCGTTCAGACCCGATGCGTCAACGCCAATGAACCCATTGAGGCTCCCCGGCGAGAAGAACGGCAGGACCGGAATCTCGAACAGCGTGAGGAACACCGTGTCGATATCGAAGCCATCAGCGTTACGCACCCGCAGGGCGTCGAGTGCACCGTCGATGACGGTTCCCACCGGACTCACGAACCAGGCACCATCGCGTTCGACCACGCGAACCTCGATGGGCGAGGCAGCGATCAGCGCTCGGGCGGGCGGGTCGAGTTCTTCGTCGTCGAGGCACACCACCATGCCGTCCTGGATGTCGGCTTGCGCCGAGGCCGTTTCTCGACATTCACCGTCGAAGGACGTGGTTATTGAGAAGTCCTCCTCGCCAGCGATGCCAGCGTCGTACCGCTGATTGAGCGTGAACCGCTCGATCACCACCGTTCGTTCCGATCCCTCCCCATCGACCCGGAACTGGTCGAGGGCGAAATCGGAATCCGGAGCGGCAAAATTCAATTGTTCGTCGCCGATGAAGGTCGCCAGCTGATCTGCGTACCGGTGAAGGGCTGGCATCTCAACGGGGTCAAGGAGATCGATGATCGCCGCCACATCCCAACGTCCCTGCGCTTCAAGCCAGCCTTGCGCGGCCGCCTCAGGAGAGTCGGCACCGGCCGGCGTCAAGGGAATTGCGTAGTCCGGAACCGGCCAGATCTGGTCGCGTCTCGCCTGCTCCAAGAACGTGTAGAGCACATTGACGTGCCAACCATCGTCGTTGGTCACCACAACCTCGAAACCATTCGACGAGAAGAGCTCAGGCCACGTGGCCACCCACTCGTCGAGATCGGTGGCGAAGTTGCTTACGTCCTGGGTCTGGGTGAGTCCGGGTACCAGCGGAAGCGCTGCCTGGTCGGTTGATGAAGAGAAGGTTCCCTCAACCAACCGCACCGCCCACACGTCGTCGCCAAGCTGGCGACTGTCGAGCTCGACGCCCTCATGGTTGAAGTCGAAGCCGGACACGGCTTCGGCATCGGCGCCTTGCAGGATCTCGACCCGCTCGAGTTCGGCGACGATGTCATCGATGTGGGGGGTCAACGCGCGACGTTCGTTGGGATCGATTGCTTCGATGATTCCCAGCGCATCTTCTTCGACCATGGCATCGAGTAGTTGTTCGACTGCGGCCTCGGGGGTGGCGCGGCTGTTGTCGGATGCCGCGTTGAAGGCAACCGAGCCTCCGGCCAGCAAGGCCGCTGCGGCTGCCAGGCCACCAAAGATCTTGCGACCTTTGGGGTTGTCCTTCACCACCGTCTCGGTGACTTCGGTGTAGCTCGGGAGCGCGGCGTCTTCGGCTGCCGTCGTGGGCTGGGTGTTCAAGCCCAGCTCTTCGGCGGTTGGTGCCAAAGGGCTCGACTCTGATAGCTCGACGATGAGCGCTCGGATACGGGCATCTTGGGGGGTGTCGTTACTCATGGAGTGACTTCCTGAGGTTTGCGCGGGCTCGGGCAAGATGTCGCTTTACCGACCCCTCGCCAATATCGAGCAGGTCCGCGACTTGGGCAATCGACATGTCGTTCCAGTAGGTGAGAAACACTGTCGCGCGTTGCTGCACGCTAAGTTTCTCCACCGCCTCGAGAACGTCGGGACGAATTTCGGGTAGTTCAAACGTTGAAGGACTCGCCACCCGCTCCTCGCGCGCCCGGCGGCGCATCGAGCTTCGCCCGTGGGACTTCGCGGTGTTGAACACCGAGCGATAGAGGTAGGCGCGTTTGTTGGCAACGCTTGACCATGACGGTGTGCTCAACGACGACAGCACGGCGGTCGACACGATGTCTTGTGATTCGTGCGGGCCGACAAGGCCCGTAGCGAACCGAATCAGTTCGTCGGCGTGCTTCTCATACAGCTCAGCGTCGGAGAGGTCCATCGATCACTAAGACGCTACCCAACCCAATCTGGGTGACAAGCAGGCACCAATTTCTGCAACCCGGTAAGGGCTTCAGCCCGCCAGGGTCGAAACCGTCCGTTACCAGGGCTGGATGAAGTTGACGTCTTTGCGGAACAGATCGACCCGTGCTCCGAGGTACACCACGACGGCGCCCAGACCAATGGTGAGGAACCAGCCGGGAAGAAGTTCGTGGCTGGTGCGATAGGCAATGACCGATCCAACGATGGCAATAACACCAAGCAGAATCGCAACGAGTCCAGCGATGGCCCAGCGCCCGATCATCTGCAGCCCAACGACCACAAAGGTCAGAATCGGAATCCCGTACCAGATCGTTGCGGCCTTGGAACTACCAAAGTCACTCAGCAGACCCACCTCGTCGGCGTTCTGTACGACCTCGAAGCTGGTGAGTTCGGTGCCGGTACTGAGGAAGGGCAGGAACGTCGTTGCGAAAAGGGCGATGGCCGCCAATGCCGCAAGCCAACCATCCCGCCGGAGATCTTTTGCTTGAATAGCCATGTAGTAGGTATCGAGCGATCGGTGTGACGGAGGAAATAGGTCGTTCGCCCTATTCACAGATGCCTTCGACAACTTTCAATATATTTGGGTATCGCCTGCGAAGACCTTGGGGCTGTTGAGCGCTTCCTGCAGGCTTGAGACACAACGCACTCGCATGCCGTCGACCGTGCCGGTGGGTGACCCGGGCGGAACAAGAGCTCTTTTGAAACCGTGCCGGGCGGCCTCGGCGAGGCGTCGCTCGAGGTGAGCGACGCGACGCACCTCGCCAGCGAGGCCGACTTCGCCACAAATCACCAGATCGTCGGCCACCGGAATCTGCCGCGAGGCCGATTCGAGTGCGAATGCCAGGCCCAGGTCGGCACCGGGCTCATTCACTTTCGCGCCGCCCACGGCCAAGGCATAGGTATCGAGCTTCGCGTAGCTGTTGTTGGTGTGACGCTCGAGCACGGCCAACACCACATTGAGTCGACCGGAGTCGATGCCCTGCGCCGAGCGTCGGGGGCTCGGCAGGTTCGAATTGGCGACGAGGGCCTGGACCTCGACCAGTAACGGGCGATGGCCTTCGCTGGTGGCTACTACCGCCGAACCCGAGGCTCCGGCCGCCCGGTCGGCCAGAAAGAGGGCGCTGGGGTCGGCGACTCCGGTAAGACCCTTGTCGTTCATTTCGAACAAACCGATCTCGTTCGTGGAACCGAATCGATGCTTGATCGCGCGCAGGAGACGGAGCTCCTGATGACGATCGCCTTCGAACTCGAGCACCGTGTCGACCACGTGTTCGAGTACCCGCGGCCCAGCCAGGTTTCCCTCCTTGGTGACGTGTCCTACAAGGACGGTTGCCAACCCTCGGGCCTTGGCCTCGACCACCAGTCGGTGGGCGCAGTGCCGCACCTGACCAACCGAGCCCGGGGCTGACGAAAGCTCGGGGTCGAAGATGGTCTGGATGGAATCGATGATGAGTAGTTCGGGCTTGACGGTGTCGACGTGGTGAACGATCTCGGGGAGTGAGGTGCTCGACACCATCCACAGTTCCTCGTGGAGCAGACCCAGGCGCTCGGCTCGGAGCCGAACCTGTTGTTTGGATTCCTCGGCCGAGACATACAGCGATCGCGAACCACCGCGGCACCGTTGCGCCGTGAGCTGTAGCAACAAGGTGGATTTGCCGACTCCGGGAACACCGCCGATGAGGGTGACCGAACCCGGTACCAGGCCGCCCCCCAGCACCCGATCGATCTCTGGCGAGCCGGTGGGTATGGCGGTCCACTCGTCGATAGCGATCTCGGTCATGGGCATCGGTGTATCGGCACCCACCACCTGGTTGAGCCCGCTAGTGGGCGTGGCGATCTCTTCGACAAGGCTGTTCCACTCGCCGCATCCGCCGCAGCGACCCACCCACTTGGGTGCCTGTGCACCACAGGCGGTGCACGCGAAAACGGTTTTGGTCTTTGCCATGGCCTGACTTTAGGCAACCGGTGTGACAGACCGTCGCCAATCCCCGGCTATCCCACCAGCTTCTTCTGCACGCCCGCGAACTCGGCATCGGTGAGACCCATGTGGTCGCGCAGGTACGCATCGATCGAGCCGTATCGCTCCCGAACGGCGGCCAACGTAATCTTCAGCGTTTTGCGACGAAGTTCGAACATGCCAGCCACCGCGTCGCGGTCGATATCTATCGCCGCCAACGCCTGGTAGCGGGCTTCGAGGCGGTCGGCAGGCAGATAGCGACTCGACAATTCGTAGTCGTCGAGCACCGTGCCATCGTCGACACCCACCATCAGCAACAGGAGCGCGGCGGTAAGCCCCGTGCGGTCCTTGCCGCCCTGACAGTTGAACAACACGGGTCCGCGGGCCGGGTTCGCGACATGGCAGATGACGGCGGCCAGCGAATCGCTGTACCAATCGAGCATCCGGCTATAGGCGTCGGCCATATCCTCAAACGAGAAACTTCGCAGTGTGCCATCCATCAGCGAGTCGACGACCGATGTCTGATCGGGACCACTGGAGGAGATCGGCAGCCGCTCGTAGCTGATGCCGTCGACCGAAGCCAGCTTCGACGGATCCGCTTCGACCTCGCGATCGCTTCGGTAATCACATGCAACCTCCACGCCGAGGTGCTGGAGGTACGCGATATCGGGCGCGGTGAGCAGTGCCGGATTGTCGGACCGATACACCCGACCCCACAGGGTCGGCCCGTTCGGGGTGGAGTATCCGCCCAGGTCGCGGACGTTGTATGGCCCTTCAAGCGGTAGGCGACGCTCGGCTACCACGACGAACGGGCCACCATCGGCAAACAGGTGCACGTAGTAGCGCTCTTGCGGGTTTGGGAGCTCGAGCACCGCGGCACCCGGAGAGTCGGGAGCCCGCACGTCGGTACCCGCGTCTTCAGGGTTGTCGCTCAGGAAGACCGAGGCGTCGGGCGCACCACGCCAGGTCACCACGAGGGAATCTCCCGATCGTTCGACGTTGGGAAAGGTGATCGGTTCAGTCGGCGCCATGAGCGATGAAGCTAGCCGCTCCCACCAGTTCGGGCACAGGCAAATTCGTCTCACCCTCGATGTCGATGGTGGGCATGAATCGGTCGAGCCACGCGGGCATCCACCAGTTGGCATCGCCCATCAATTTCATCGTGGCCGGCACCAGCACCAGGCGCACGATGGTGGCATCGACAAAGATCGCCGTGGCCAGGCCAAGGCCGAACATTTTGGTCACCGGATCAT
>CAZGVQ010000079.1:0-10299 GCA_964529355.1 uncultured Acidimicrobiales bacterium | reverse complement strand
GATCGGTGTCGATGATGATCTTCCTGGCCACGGTCTGCTGTTTCCCTCAGCCCAGCAACCGTCGGGCGATGAGTTTGAGGCACAACGTTTCGTCGGCGCCCTCAAAGATCGAGAGCACCCGAGCGTCGACGAAGAGTCGGCTGATCTCAAACTCCTCGGCGTACCCCATGCCACCATGCAACTGCAGCGACTCACGGGTGACCCACTCGGCCCACTTGCACACGAAGGCCTTGGCCATCGCGGCCTCCAGCGTGCCTTTGCCATCGGCCATGAGTCGCGCCACTTCATAGGAGTACTGGCGACTGATCTGCACGATTGCCGCCATGAGACCGAGCTTGGCGCGGGTCAGTTGATAGTCGAGCAGCGACGAGCCAAAGACCGAACGATTCTCGGCGTACTCGTGGCCCAACTCGTACGCCCGGTGCATCACTCCAACCGCCCGCGCGGCGGTTTGAATGCGGCCGTTCTCGAACCCCGCCATCTGGAGGTAGAAACCGCGGTTGAGGCCGTCGTCGCCCCCTATGAGGTTGGCGGCGGGCACGAACCAGTCGTCGAAGGAAACCTCATAGCTGTGCATGCCGCGGTATCCGAGTGTGGGAATAGCTCGGCCAACCAGCGTGCCACCGTCGACCTCATGGCGAAACTCATGCCCGTCGTCCGACGGCTTCTCGACGATGAAGATGCTCAACCCGCGGTGCCCCACGCTGGCGTCGGGATTAGTGCGGGCCAGCACCATCAGGGCGTTTGCGCGCCCGGCAAAGGTGCACCAGGTCTTGGTGCCATTAATCATCCACCCGCCGTCCACCGGCGTTGCGCTCACTTTGAGGCCCGCCACATCAGAGCCGAAATCGGGCTCGGTGGCCGCGACGGCGCACAACGTTTCGCCAGCCGAGATCTTGGGCAACCAATGCTGCTTTTGTTCTTCGGTGCCGCCCGCCTCGAGCGCCCGGGCCAAAATCTCGGGCCGAGTGATCAGGGACCCGCCGGCTCCCAACGATGCCTTCGACAACTCCTCGGTCGCGATGACCATGGCCATGTAATCGTCGACACTGCCCTGGGCAAAGCCCCCGTATGCCTCGGGAATCGACAACCCGAAGCAGCCGAGCTCGGCCACACCTTCGATGATGTCGAGCGGAATATCGAGGTCTTCTCGGTGAATGTGTTCGGCCTGGGGCGCGATCTTGTCGGTCGCGAATCTGCGGAACGTGTCGGCGACCAATTCGAGATCGTCGCGAAGATGGTTGGGGCCAACGTCGTCTGCCGCGGTAGCCACATAGTCGCCATCGGTGGCCGCGGCCACGAACGAACGAACATCGTCGAGGGCAGCTGCGTCGACGCCCCATCGTTCGTGCTGTGACCAGAGTGTTCCCGCCAGATCGGCCACCACCCGACCGATGAAGATGATCGCCAGGCGCTCCTCGGTTGGACCGTGCTGTGCATAGGCCAACGCGGTGTCCATCATCGACACGGCGGCGGCCGCATGCGACACGCCGTACAGCGTGACCTGATCGTCGTGAGCCGCGGCATCCTTTGCCTTGGCATGAGCGATCGCCCGATCGACAACGGAATGGGCAGCAGCAGCTGCACTTTTCGCGTCGGAGAGCGACGGCGGCTCGGAAAGAACGGAGGTTGTCGATACTTCGGTCATCGGGACGACCTTAGGTGTCACGTGGTTTCGATACGCAGTCCATGCGCGGTCTCGTCAGCGGCCCGGCCGTTCTCTACATTGGCCGCATGGACTTTGCGCCCGACCCCGACCACGAAGCCATCATCGAGGGGGTCGACCGGGTCTGCGCCGCGTTCGACGACTCCTACTGGGCCGAACGCGACCGCCAGCACGAGTTTCCATGGGAGTTCTATACCGCGATGGCCGAAGGCGGGTGGGTTGGTATCGCCATCCCCGAAACCTACGGAGGCGGCGGGCGAGGAATCACCGAAGGCGCATTGGTACTGAACCGGGTTGCAGCCTCTGGCGCAGCCATGAACGGCTCAACTGCGCTGCATCTCACCATGTTCGGGCTCGCTCCGGTGATCAAGTTCGGCAACGACCAACTCAAGGATGCGTTTCTTCCCCGCGCGGCCGCCGGCGATCTGCATGTGGCGTTCGGGGTTACCGAACCCGACGCCGGCACCGACACGAGTCGCATCACAACCCGGGCAACCGACGACGGCATGGGAGGGTGGATCATCAACGGTCGCAAGATCTGGACTTCGAAGGCGCTCGAATCCGAAGTGTGCCTTCTCCTCGCCCGCACCGATGGCGAGCCCGGCGACGGCTTTGGCGGGCTCACCTTGTTCCTGGTCGACCTCGACCCTGCGCACTGCGACATCGCGGCTATCCCCAAGGTCGGCCGAAACGCGGTGGCCTCGTGTGAGGTGGCCTACGACGACCTGCCGGTCGAGGGCTGGCGAATGGTGGGCGATCGCGGTCGCGGCTTTCACCACATCCTCCATGGTCTCAACGCCGAACGCATCCTGTTGGCCTCGATGGCCTGTGGCATCGGCGAGGTCGCGCTTCGCAAAGCGGTGGCCTACGCCAACGAACGCGAAGTCTTTGGTCGGCCGATCGGAAAGAACCAGGCGGTAAGCCATCCGCTTGCCAAGGCTCATATGGATCTCCACGCAGCCTGGACGATGGCTATGCACGGAGCCTGGCGATACGACAACGGACTCGAGTGCGGCGAGCATGCGAACACGGCGAAGTATCTGGCGGCCGAAGCGAGCTTCTCGGCCGCCGACCAGGCCATGCAGACCCACGGTGGCCTTGGCTACGCCCGCGAGTACCACGTGGAGCGCTACTGGCGCGAGGCTCGACTTCAGCGCATCGCTCCCGTGAGTCAGGAGATGACGCTCAACTACATCGCGCAGAATGTGATGGGCCTACCCCGAAGCTATTAGGTGGCGATGATCTGGGGCAGAAAATCGAACCCGGCGAGGTACAGGAACCCGAGCACGATGCTCAAGATGCTCACTACAACAGCGAGCGTTGCGTACACCGGGAAGCTGCGCTCTGCGTTGAGCACGCCAGCGCCCGCGAGCAGGGCCAACAAGGCGTTGGCTACCAGGAGGCCGATGACCCATGACGCCAGCAACACAAGACCAAAGCCCAGCCCGGCGACCGAGGTGGAGGCCACAAAGATCGCTATCTGCGTCGGACTCTCGATACCAACACCGTGCAACATGCCGATACCGGCAGCCGTGCGGTTTCCGTAACTGGCATCAGCGTCGCTGGGCAGTACCAGGTCGTGGCGGTGGCTATGAGCGTGGGCATGCGATGCGCGCGCCCGAAATCCTCGCCATCCCCCGGGGGTGGCTGACGTTGCTCCAGCCATCGACAACTCCTGGTCGTGCTGGGCTTCGATGCCTGCGTAGGAGTGCGCATGATCATGGGCGTGGGCGCCAGCATGGTCCGAAGCTGGAGGAGCCATGGCCGAATCGGTGAGATCGATCGTGGCCTCGTGTTCGTGCTCATGCTCGTGTTCGACCGACACGAAACGGTGGGTGGCCCGGTTGCGAACCTTGCGTAGACCCGCAAAGGTGCCATCGATCATCAGCATCCAACGGCTTCGCAGGCGAAAGTTTCGGCCCTTGCGCACCAGCTCGATGAGAATCCAGACACCAAGCGCAATAAGGGTGATGCCAACTATCCGTCCCATCCAGGCATCGACGGCGTCGGGAATCGCCAACCCGAAGGCGATGGCGAGGACGCCGAGGCCGAACACCACGAGGCCGTGGCCAGCCGCATAGAGCATCGAGAGCACAAAGCCCCGTCGCCGGTTCTCGGCGGTTCCGCTGAGGTCAGCGATGGCCGCGATGTGATCCCAGTCGACGCCGTGGCGAAGGCCGAGACCAAGCGCAGTAAGAAGGAGGCCGAAGGTCATCTCAGCTCTTTGTTAGCGCGATTCGCCAAGCTCCGACTACTTCTCTGCCCTGTTATCTGCTGGCTTGTCTGGCGGTCTATCCGATGCCCTCGAACGAAACCAGGCCGCCACCGTCGAGCACCATGATCTGGCCGGTCATCCAGCTGCCGGTGTCGGCCGCCAGGTACAGGGCCGCCCCCGCGATGTCCTCGACCTCGCCCAATCGCTTCAAGGGGTACGCCTCAGCCACCGCGTCGCCACGGCCATCGGCCCACAACGCTTTCGCGAAATCGGTCTTGATGAGGCCCGGACAAATAGCGTTCACGCGCACGCCGGGCGCGAGTTCGGGCGCGAGCTGTTTCGTCATATGAATCAGCGCAGCCTTGGTGACGTCGTACACGCCAAGGATCGGACTGGTGCTCAGCCCACCCACCGACGAGATGTTGAGCACCACACCACCATTGGCCCTCATGTGGGCGTTCCAGACCTTCTGGGTCCACACCAGCGGCGCCGTCATGTTGACGTCGATCGTCTTCTGCCAGCGAGGAATGTCCGCCTCGATCATTGGGCCGGCGTAAGGGTTGGTGGCCGCGTTGTTCACCAGGATGTCGACGCCACCAAACCGCTCGATACAGGCTGCGATCACCCGATCGGCGTCGTCGGGATTCCCAACGTTGCCCGCCTCCCAGGCACAGTCGTGCCCGATCTCGGCCGCAGCTTCCTCACATGCGTCGGCCTTTCGGCTCGTAATCATCACGTGCGCGCCGGCGGCGGCGAACGTGTCGGCGATCGCCTTCCCGATACCACGGGATCCGCCCGTGACAATCGCTGCTTTTCCATCGAGTCGAAGATCCATATCAGGACCTTACAGACCCACCGGGGTGCGGCCTAAAGGTCGTACTGGAACCAACCTTGGCAACCCAGGCGTTGACTCTGCTTGAAGCCCTGGCGACAGCCGGTGGGACCGGTCCACGAGCCCTGCGACAACACGCTCGGGTCTTCGGACTGATACGTAACGCCAGCCCAACGGATCCAGTCGATCTCTGCATTGCGGTCGCCGGCGGCGGTGCGTGCATCGTTGGTGAAGCGCACTCGAACCCGCGATGGCGACACTCCGGCCGGAACGGTAAAGCTGTACTCGACAAAGCTCGTGGTGAGCGCCTGGGTGTCGATGACCGAACCGTTCACCTCGACCGAGATTGTCTCTTCGCCGGTGTCGCCCTTGGCGCGGACGGCGAGATCAGAACCACCAGCGGGTGGTGCCGTCGTTGGTGGGCTGGTGGGTGGCGATGTGGGAGGTGGAGGCGTGGTGCCCGGACCGGAGCCGCCACCGATCGTGCCACTGAAGCCGTAATCGAACCAGCCGTTGCAGCCCAGCCGCGGACGTTGCTTGAAGCCGCGACGACAGCCATCGCCCTGGGTCCAGGAGCCAAGGGACTCGACGCCCGCGGCCTCAGACTCGATGCGCTGCGCGCCGATCTGCACCCAGTCGATCTCGACATTGCGGTCACCCGAGGGAATTCGTGCGTCGTTCACGAACCAGACCCGAAGGTTGTTCACCGAGCGCGCCGGCGAGTTGAAGGTGAAGGTCTGGAAGCTCTGACTCACGTTGAACGAGGCAACGGTCGACCCATCGAGACGTAGCTCGATTCTCTCGGTGCCGGTGTCGCCCTTTGCTCGTACCTGGACTGAGCCGCCGTTGCCTGTGGGCGGTGGTGTCGTGGTGGCCGGAGGAGTGGTGGTAGTCGTTGTAGCCGGGGGCGCGGCCGTTGTGGTCGTGGTTGTGGTTGTGGTGGTCGTGGCCGGTGGAGGTGGAGGGGGCGGCGGAACGCTGCCACTACGGCACGCCGGGAACGTTTCGAACACGAACCCGCGTGAGGTGTACTCCTCAAGCACCAGGCGTGCTGCCTCAATACTGTTCGGTCCGGCTGCGTCGTGGAGAAGGATGATGTCGCCATCCTGAACGCCAGCTATCTGGTCGAGGAAGGCCTCGGGATCGGCCAACCCGAAGTCGTTCCCTCCGGTGTCCCAGAGCACCTGGGTCAAGCCCTCCTCGGCGGTGATGCGATCGAGTTGTGCGGAGACCGAACCATTGGGTGCCCGGAAACAGTTGACGGGGTTACCGGTAGCCGCAGTTATCAGTGCGCTTGCGTCTCGGATTTCTGAACGAAGGTCGCTATCGCTGATCGCCAGGACATTCGGATGGGTGACCGTGTGGTTCCCGATCGCGTGACCACGAGCCGCCACGTCAGCCACCGTCGACTGGTTCTGTTGCACGCGCAGACCCACCGGGAAGAACGTGGCCTTCGCGTCATAGGTATCGAGATGAGCGAGGAGCTGGTTGGTGAACGCAGGTACGGGTCCGTCGTCGAACGTGAGGTAAAGGACCGGTGGGCCCTGGGCAGTAGCCGGCGTACCGACCTGGGTCAGCCCAAGAAGAACCAATACGAGAAGTGAATAAAACAAGCGCCGAAGGGGGGTAAATATCACGGCAGTTGACCGTAGTACATGAAAACGGTCGTGATCGGCTTCAGGAAAGCGCAAGCTTCAGACCGGGTTGGCGGACCCGCTTAGACTTTCTCCAGCGGGGCCCAGGCGAGCAGCAGTCGTTTGTCGCCCACCGAGCCGAACCGCACGGTGGCTTCGGCCTTGTCGCCCGCCCCCTCGACATCGACAATGATGCCTTCGCCCCACTTCTTGTGGCGCACGTCGTCACCCAACTTGAGCCCGATGCCGTCAGCTCCGCTGGGTTCAGGAGCCTTGGCTTTGAGTGCCGCGTCGATGCGATCTTCTCGGTGGCTGTCCCACGTGCTCGTCCCGCCGCTACTGCCGTAGGAAGCTCCCGATCCGCCGAAGGAGCTGGTGGACGAATCCCAACTGGAGCGACCGCGTTTCGATGCCCGACTTCCCTCAGCCTCGGTGGTGAGCGCTTCGGGAATCTCGCCGATGAACCGGCTGGGAGGGTTGTATTGCGTCGTGCCGTGAAGCATGCGGCTCCACGCGTTGGTGAGATGCAGATGCTCCTGTGCCCGGGTGATGCCGACATAGGCGAGTCGCCGTTCCTCTTCGAGCTGATCGGGCTCGCCGATCGAACGAATGTGGGGGAACACCCCGTCCTCCATGCCAATCATGAAGACGATGGGAAATTCGAGACCCTTGGCTGCGTGCAGTGTCATGAGGGTCACCGATGACTCGTCGTCGTCGAGACCGTCGGTGTCAGCAACCAGGCTCACACTTTCGAGAAACTCATCGACGGTGTCGAACTCTTTGGCGGCGCCGACCAACTCGGCCAGGTTCTCGAGCCGACCTTCGCTTTCGATGCTGCGGTCGTCCTGAAGCTCAGCGAGGTAGCCGGTGTGGTTGAGGATGTTCTCAAGCAGCGTGGCAGGCCCGTCGTCGATCATGTCGGTGAATGACTGATGGAATTCGAGGAATGAATCGATGCCCCGAAGCGCCCGCCCGGTCACGCCCGCCTCAGCGTGACGCGAAAGTGCCTCAAAGAAGGTGATGCCATTGTTGGTGGCAAACAGGTCGATCTTGCTGATCGAACCATCGCCAACGCCTCGCTTGGGCGTATTGACGACCCGCTTCAAGCTCACTTCATCAGCCGGGTTCAACACCGCCTTCACGTATGCGAGTGCATCCTTGATTTCGCGCCGGTCATAAAATCGGGTGCCGCCGATGACCTTGTACGGGATACCAACCCGCACCAGGTACTCCTCGAGCGAGCGACTCTGTGCGTTGGCCCGGTAGAACACGGCCATATCGCCCCACCGGTAGTGGTCGTCGTCGTGCAGCTTCGACATGGTGTTGGCCACCCACTGCGACTCTTCCATCTCGTCATCCGCGGTGAACCGGACGATCTTTTGCCCTTCCCCTTTGTCGGTCCACAAGTCCTTGGGTTGGCGGCCCAGGTTCTGGCCGATCACGGCATTGGCAGCGTCGAGAATGGTCTGGGTAGAGCGGTAGTTCTGCTCGAGCACGATGACACTTGCGTCGGGAAACGCCGTCTCAAAGTCGAGGATGTTGCGAATGTCGGCTTTCCGGAAGGCGTAGATCGACTGATCAGCGTCGCCGACCACGGTGACGTTGCGATGCCGGTCGCCGAGCAGCAGAACCAAGGCGTTCTGCACAGGGTTGGTGTCCTGGTACTCATCGACCAGCACGTACTTGAACCGCTCCTGGTAGTGGTACAACACGTCGGGGTTCTGACGGAACAACCGGACGGTCACGCCCAGCAGGTCGTCGAAGTCCATGGCCCCGGCCTTGAACAAGCGCGACTGATATTCCTCGTAGACGCCGGCGATGCGCTTCTCGAAGATGGTGTTGACCCGTTCGGCGTACTCGGCGACCGAAAGGCCTTCGTTCTTGGCGGCGCTGACGGCATTGTGCACCGACCGCGCCGGAAACTTCTTGGGGTCGAGGCCGAGGTCGCGGATGACATAGCCGGTGAGGCGGTTGGCGTCGGCCTGGTCATAGATGGTGAACGACGAGGGGTAGCCGAGCTTGTCGGCCTCGCGGCGAAGGATCCGAACACATGCCGAGTGGAACGTGGACACCCACATCTTCTGGGCCACGGGACCCACCAGACCACCGACCCGATGTTTCATCTCGTCGGCGGCCTTGTTGGTGAAGGTGATGGCCAGGATCTCGAACGGCGAAGCGCCGTTTTCGATCAGCCGGGCGATGCGATGCGTGAGGACCCGGGTCTTCCCCGACCCGGCACCTGCGACCACCAACAGGGGCCCATCGGCATGCAGCACCGCCTCGTGCTGCGCAGGGTTCATGCCCTCAAGAAGGTCAGCAACAAAATCCGTATTGGCCATCAAACCCACCCTAGTGCCGACCCCCGACACAAAAAGTTAACCAAAGGTGCCAGGCACCTTTGGTTAACTTCGCCTCTACACATCTGAACCCTGGCTCGGCGACAATCGCTCTCGAACCGCTTCCACGTCAGCCCAGAGATCTGGCGGACCGGCGGCTCGTAGTTTGCTGAGGGTGACCTTCAGCGAGTTGCACCCGGCATACCGGTAGTGCAACGCGATCATCTCGCGGGGAATGTCTGGGTTGTCGGCGGCGAGAACCACGGCAACCCTCCGAGCCTGTGACGACCGAATACCGGAGCGCACATCGGCAACCGAGCAGGTGTAGTGAAGTGCGACAACAGCATCGATTTCCGCCAAGCGGCGTTCAGCAACCCGTCGAGAGCGCAAATGCTCATAATCACGGCCGGGCTCGTCTCGGCCAACGAACTTCCAATACTGCGCCCGACTACCAGCCAGCGCCAGCACCTCGGAGGTTCGCACTGGAAGGTCCGGACGAAGGGCCGAAGCCTTCACAAATTGCGAGGCACTCGACCACCGGTACTCAGCGATGGGCGTGTCCGGAGCGATGTCCAATGAGTTGCGGTGGACATATGCCGACCCGACCAACACGTCGATCTCCGTAGTAAGGAGCCGAGAACCAAACCGACTCTTGCAGAGCGGTCCATCGGTGTCGTTCACACGGTTGAACCACGTTGCATAGTGGCCAGCAAGGTCGTGCATCGCATGCGACAGACCTCCTACCGGACACCTGACGAGCAAGTGATAGTGGTTTCCCACCAAGCAGAAACCATGAAGCTCAACTCCGTGGTGCTCCGCAGCTACTGCGAGAAACGTCAGGAACTTCAGCCGGTGACGATCATCGAGAAATATTGGTGTCTTGCGGATTCCGCGGTTGAAGACATGATGCCAGCCACCCTCCGGGTCCTGCCTGCTCGGTCTTCCCATACCAAGAAAGCTAGGAATGAGGTATGACAATCACTTTCGATATATGTCGATTCGAGGTATCGCAGTGCGAAGTTAACCAAAGGTGCCTGGCACCTTTGGTTAACTTGGGAGGAGTTTGTTGCTTAGGTGTTCGAGGACCTGGTTGAGGGCGTCGTGGGTTGGGTTTCCTGGCTCGTCGACGAGATCTTCGGTAAGCACCGAATGGGCGTCTTTGGCGAAGCCATGCGGGTTGCCTTCAGAGCTGTCGATCTCGACTCCGATAAAGCCTTCGCCCAACTCGCGGCGAAGTGACTCGAAACGTTCGGGTGGCGACAACGGATCGCCGGTGAAGCGGACACCGAGCACACAGACACCTGCGTCGACCCGCTCCTTCACAACCTTCAATTCGGTTGGGCTGATTCCCAGGTCGGCCTTGTGGCCCTTCGAGAGTGCGAACGGAGTGGAGGGTTGCGACAAAACCGGAGCGATCATTTCCTCGTCGACCATCATGGCCAGCGCAAATCCGCCCGTGAGGCACATGCCGACAGCTCCGACACCAGGACCGCCGCACTCCTGATGCAGGTCGCGAGCCAGCGCTCGCAGCCAGACGATGACCGGCGATGACTTCCCGGTAGTGAATGTGGTGAATTCGTGGGAGATACAGACCTTGGCGACAGACGTTGCCAGAT
>CAZGVQ010000078.1:0-10447 GCA_964529355.1 uncultured Acidimicrobiales bacterium | reverse complement strand
GCCTCCACACACTGGCTACCGCCTTCGAGCGAATCGTGGGTGGAGTCGCCGACAGCGCCTTGCTCAGCGGAAACGGCGGGTTTTTCAGTAATCACTCGTTCGTGGTGCTCGGCAACACAGCTCCCGAGCACGGCTTCCGCTACGACCGGCCGCAGGCCGAGGTCGACGCGCTTCCCGCTCGCCCGCCGTCAGCCTCGGCTCCCGACGGCGGACTGCTCGAGTCGTACTCGGTCGTTTTCGGCCGCGAAGCCGAACCGTCACATGCCGTTGCGACGGTACTCGACTCTGCTGGCGCACGGCACTGGGCCCGCAGCGAGGATGCAGACGTCGTTGGAGCGCTTCTCGAAGGCGAGCATGTCGAGTCGTCGGTCGACCTTGCGTCCTCGGACGACGGAAACTCGGTTCTGCGAAAAGTGCGCTGATCTGCTCAACTACGGCAATGACCGCTGATCAATCCGTCGCCTCAGCAAGCTCGGGCGCGTCCGGCGCACTCGTTGGACGGGTCGCCGTGATCACCGGTGGTGGTCGCGGGATTGGGCGAGCAATCGCCCTTCGATATGCCGCCGAGGGGGCCTCGGTCGTCGTGTCATCGCGTACCGCCGATGAGCTGGCTGCCACGTGCGAGGCGGCGGCGCTGGGCGACGATCGTTGCTTGGCGGTGGTGGCCGACGCAATGGACCGCGACCAGGCGCAGCTGCCCGTGCACCGTGCGATTGAGAAGTTCGGACGCGTCGACATTCTGGTCAACAACGTGGGCGGCAACGTGGGCGGCAACTCCGACCCCTTCGTCGGAAATCACGATGCGTTTGAGCAAACGCTGACCCTGTCGCTGCTTTCCGCCTACTGGACTTCCAGCGCAGTGCTTCCGAGTATGCGCGACCAGGGCGCCGGTCGAATCATCAGCATCGGGTCGGGTACCTCCAAGACCTCGGGCGGATCGCTGGGTTACACGTCGGCCAAGCACGGTCTGGTCGGATTTACCAAAGAGTTGGCCAAGGCGGGCGCTCGGCACGGCATCAATGCGAACTTGCTGTGTCCGGGCTGGACCCGAACGTCGTTGGTCGACTTCGACCGTATTGCCACCGCACGTGGCACCACCCCAGAGCAGGAGTTGGCTCGAGCCGAGGCCGAGAACCTGCAGGGTCGGGTACTCGAGGCGGAAGAACTCACCGGCATGGCTTTGCTGCTCGCGAGCGACGACGGTCGGGGCATCACCGGCCAGGTCATAAGTGTCGACGGCGGGTACAAGGTTTAACGAAGATTTTGCGCAAGCAGGAGGACGCGGTCGATGGGTCGACTTGAGGGCAAGGTTGCGATCGTTACCGGGGCGCGTCGAGGCATCGGGGCCGAGCACGCGCTGCTGTTGGCCTCTGAAGGGGCGTCCGTTGTCGTGAACGACATCGGGGGAAGCGATGCTGACGATGCAGCATCAGTCGTCGCCCAAATCGAGTCGCACGGTGGAACAGCTGTGGCGAGCACGACGTCGGCCACCTGGGACGGCGCCCAAGAAATCGTGGCGTCGGCCCTCGATACATTCGGCCGGGTCGACGTGTTGGTCAACAACGCGACGTTCGGGCGAAACAACGATCTCTGGCGGTACTCCGAGGCCGATTGGGACCACACGGTCGATGTGAACCTCAAGGGGTACTTCGCCATGGTGGCGGCGGTGGTCGAACCAATGGCGCGCCAGGGTGGAGGGTCCATCGTCAACACCAGTTCCGGTTCAGGCTTCGGGCACCCGTCTTATGCCGCGTACTCGGCCGCCAAGGAAGGCCTGATCGGCCTCACCAGAAGCGCCGCAATGGAACTGGGTCGTTTCGGGATCCGGTGCAACGCCATCCGACCGGCGGCGACGTCTGAGCAGTTCCATGAGTATCAGGTGTTTGCCGCGCCGTGGAAACCACTGATGGACGCCACGATGGGTACGGGCGCCGCCCGCAGCGACCCCGACGAGATCGCCCCTCGAAAGGTGGCGCCGTTTGTGGTGTGGCTCTGCACCGACGCTGCGATCGACGTCAACGGGTGCAGCTTCAGAGTGGCCGGCGACCGCATCTCGCTTCTGAGTCTGCCCATGCCAACCGCCACCATCGAACAGGCGGGTGGGTGGACACTCGACGGTCTCGACAGCACCGCTCCCACCGACCTCCTCAAAGGGGTCACCAATGCCTATACCCTCGATGCCCACCCAGACCTACAGGTCTTCGGCCAAACAGAACAGGGCTGATGGACACCTTTCCTCTCGACCCGCACCGGGCGCTTCCGGCCACTGCCTACCGCAGTCAGGAAGTCTTCGACCTTGAGCAGCGTGGGGTGTGGCAGGACAGCTGGGTTTTCGTCGGGACCGAGGACCAACTGGCCGAGCCCGGCGACTACTTTCCGGCCGAGCTCGGCGGTCAACCCATAATCGTTCTGCGTAATCAGAGCGGCGAGCTGGCGGCGCTATCGAACCTCTGCGCGCACCGCGGTACCCTGCTCGTGGACGAGCCCGGAAACACCAAGCGCTTTCAGTGTCCGTACCACGCGTGGACCTATCGCGACGATGGACGGCTGCTGTCGGTTCCGCACGCTGAGCCCGACGAGGTCGACAAAGCCAGCCACTGCCTGCCGAGTTACCGATGCGAGTCATGGCATGGCCTCGTGTTCGTCAGCATGTCCCCCGACGTCGCGGCGCTTACCGACCGGTTCGCCCATCTCGAGTCGCTCGTGACCGAACGAGGCCTCGGCGATCTTCATCACTGGTCGTCGCAGCGGGAGGCGCAGGAGTGGGATGCCAACTGGAAGTTGGTGATCTCCAACGCAATGGAGAGCTACCACCTGTTCAAGGTGCACCCCGACACCCTGGAGCCCTACACACCCACTGCCGAGGCCTACTACATCGTCGGCAACGCCGATGGCTCGGCCACCGGCGGCATGACGAAAGGCGCCGACGACTATGTGTTGCTGAGTCTGCCGCCCAATCTGGTTGGGGTGTTCTCGGGCGGCTCGTTCCTCTATCAGTGGGTCGAGCCGCTTGCGGTCGACCGAACGCGCATCATCGTAGGCGGGGCCTATACCTCAACCGATCCGGAATCCTCCTCGGCGGTAAGCGCGATGTTCAAGAAGGCGGCGAACAAAGCCATCGAGTCGGCAATCCCCGACTTCCTTCCAGAAGACAAAGCGATCTGCGAGCGTGGCCAGAAAGCGGCGTCGGGCGACTTCACACCGGGGGTGCTCGTTGCGATGGAACAGGTGATCATCGACTTCCACCTCTACCTCAGCCGGCAGATCGGCCAATGATGTCGGATCCGACCGATCATCAGGTTGGCGACGTCTCCTGGCGCGAGCTCGGCAGCGGCGACCCGGTGCTGTTTCTTCACGGGCTCGGCGGTTCTCGCATTGCCTGGGGCCCGCAACTGAGGTCGCTCAGTGACGAGTTCCGCTGCATCGCCTGGGACATGCCGGGGTACGGCGACTCGGCGCCGTTGGTTCCGCTCACCTACGAGGGCATCGCCGACCGCCTCGTCATGCTGCTCGACACCATCGAGGTCGATGCCGTCGATCTGGTCGGGCTCTCCTTTGGCGGCATGCATGCGCTGCACACGGCACTTAAGTACCCGCATCGGGTTGGCCGCATGGTCCTGGCCGACACCAGCCCGGCCTTTGGCATGGACGGAACGAAACCCGACGAGTGGATTCGCGATCGACTGGCGCCAATCGAGGCCGGCGGGACGCCAGCCGACGCCGCCGAGATGGTGATCGATGCCATCACCACGGTGCGCCTGACCGGTCTCGTTCGCGAGGAAACCGTCGCGGCGTTCGGTCGAATTCCCGCCGCCGGTTTCGCAGCCGCCGTGCGTTGCCTTCCGAGCAATGACATCCGCTCCCGCCTTGAGGAGTTGGACCACGAGTGTCTGGTCATCGTCGGCGAACACGACCTCGAAACTCCGCCCGCCTACGCCGCAGCCCTCGCCAACGGGCTACGCAACGCCCAGCTCCACACCATCGAAGGAGTCGGACACCTAACCCCTGCCGAAGCCCCCGAAAAATTCAACCAACACGTCGCTAACTTCCTTCGCTAAGTTCGAGGCCTGCTAGTTGGCCGTCGGCTCGCCAGTCTTCGAGGAGCCGGCTGAACTTGGTGAGGCCTGGGGTGTAGGCCCCGAGGAACGAGTTGGTCGACGTTGCGCCCTCTTGGTTGTAGTAACCGGGTGTGCACTGGGCAAGGAAACCGCCGCTGCTCGGAGCGAGACTCTCGATGAGTTCGCACCATTCGGCTTGGCCCTCGGCGCTGGGCTCCACCACCGTTGCATCGCGGCGCGTCGCCTCGCCGATCAGATAGGCCACATGGATGGCCTGCTCGTCGAACATCGAGGTCATGTTGACGCTGAACGCATTCTGCGACACACCCACGTAGAACCAGTTGGGGAAGCCGCGGGTGGTGGACCCGTGGAGGGTGCGCTGACCGTCGGCCCAATGGTCATAAAGCGACACGCCGTCGCGCCCCTCGATGGTGTCGATGCCCAAGCGAAGACGAAACCCTGTGCCGACCTGATACCCCGACGCATAAATGATGAGATCGACTTCGTGCTCGACGCCGTTGGCAACCACACCCTTGGCGGTGATGCGTTCGATACCCTGCGACTCGCTGACATCGACCAGGGTCACATTGGGTCGGTTGAACGCGGGCAGGTACTCGTCGTTGAACGTCGGGCGCTTACACATCACCCGGTACCAGGGCTTCAGCGCTTCGGCCGTCGCAGGGTCATCGACGGTTTCTTCAACGCGTTGTCGAAGCTCTTCCATCTTCACGAAATCCTGCAACTCGACCACCCGGTTGCGCTCCTCGCGGGTCGCCGGCCGATCAGCGCCCTTCGGTGAGCTAATGGCTCGGAAGATCGACGTCCAGGAGTCATCGACCAGGTCGACCTTTGGTCGTTTGCCGCTGGCGTACTCGGCAAAGTTCTCGCGACGCTCGCGCTGCCATCCCGACTGCAACGAGGCGAACCAGTCGGCGTCGGTGGGGGTGTTGAGTCGCAGGCCCACGGTGGAGGGGGTCCTCTGGAACACGAACAGATGCTCGGCGTCCTCAGCTACCTTCGGCACGATCTGGATGGCGCTGGCCCCGGTGCCGACCACCGCAACCTTCTTGTCGGCCAACCCGCTGAGGCCGCCGGTCGAGTCGCCACCGGTATAGCCATAGTCCCACCGGCTGGTGTGAAACGAGTGCCCCTCAAAGTCCTCGATGCCCGGAACCCCGGGGAGCTTCGGCCGTGAGATTGTGCCCAGGGCCATGATGACGAACCGCGGGCTCAGGTGGTCGCCGCGGTCGGTCTCGATCTGCCACCGCGACACGTCGTCGTCCCACCGGAGCGACTGCACCTTGGTTTGCAGCAGGGACCGGTCGTAGAGCCCGTAGTGTTCGCCAACGCGTTGGGAGTGCTCGAGAATCTCATCGGCGTAGGAGTACTTCTCCTTGGGCATGTACCCAAGCTCTTCGAGCAGCGGCAGGTAGCAATAGGCATCGGTGTCGCATTGCGCGCCCGGGTAACGATTCCAGTACCAGGTGCCGCCGAAATCCCCGCCTGCCTCGATGATGAGGAACGACTCGACTCCCTCGCCGACCAACCGAGCCGCGGAGAGAAGCCCGCTGAACCCGCCGCCCACGATGACGACATCGGGTTCCTCATGCACCGGTTCTCGGCTGAATCCTGGCTCGACATAGGGATCTCGGTCGCCGAATTGAGCCAACGACCCTGACAGGTCGAAATATTGGTCGACACCGTCGCTACGAACGCGCTTGTCGCGCTCCGCCCGGTAGCGGTCACGCAACGTGTCGGGGTCGAAGTTCGGGCGAGAAGTCAAAGGATTTTCACCGATCCGGTTGAGCCGTCGACCTCGACCATCGCGCCGTCGACAATCTTGAGGGTGGCGTCCTCCACCCCGACGACGCAGGGGATTCCCAGCTCGCGCGAGACGATCATCGAATGACTCATCGCGGCACCGATTTCGACGATCACGGCGCCTGCTCCGACGAACAGTGGTGTCCAGGAAGGGTCGGTTACCGGGGCGACCAGGATGTCGCCCGCTTCGAGTCCGCGAGGGTCGGCCGGGTCGGTAACCACGCGGGCCTTGCCCGTGGCTGTGCCCGGCGAGCCGGCAGCGCCTGACAACGTTGTGCCTGAGCTGGCGGCGTGATCGCCTGTCTCGCTCGTTCGCCGCGGCAGCCATGTGGAGATCGGAGGCGCCCACCCGTCGTGTCCGGTGGTATCGAATGCAAAGGGTGGCTCAAGGCCAGCCAGATAGTCGTACTCGGCTCGACGCTCGTCAATGGTGGGAACCATCGACGGCGGATCATCGAGATAGGCCTCGAACTCCACGCGGGTGAGGAGGAGTGGACCTTCACGATCTTCAACGCCCCCTCGCTCCTGGGCCCGGCGGGCGAGTTCGAGGTAGCGGTGTCGGCTTCCCTGATTGGCCAGGATCACCAGGTCCTTTGATTCCTCGCGCGCCCGAGACCACATGGCTGCATTGGCGATGGATTTCTCCAGTCGGGCGGCTCGCCAGCCGAGCTTTTCCTTCACCGACTTCACGGTGGCTTCGCGGCTCTCGCTCATTCGGCGCGCCTGCACATGGGGCGAGCGTGTCGGGTCGAGACCACGCATGGTGTCGATGGCGGCGGTGGCCAGTTCGGGGTACGCAGCCCAGTCACGCCCGTTGAGCGAGAACTCGTTGGGGCCCCGATGTCCGTACTTGTCGATGAACGTTGCAAAGGCCGAGTCGTAGTCTTCGGCTGCGGTTTCGTTGGCGAGATCCCACATCGCTTTCGCCGGTTCGGCTGACACCACGTCGCCCAGCCCGGTGGTGAGCTCGAGCGCGATGTTGGGATCGTCCAGATGCTTCTCGCAGAAGTCGGCAAGGGCGCCAGCCGCAATCGTGGCCTGCATCGTGATAATCACATGGCTGCCGATGAGGTATGCCCAGAGCCCACCTTCGAGGCCGTCCACGATGTAGCCGAACAACTCTTCATTGGAGGCGTCGAGAGCGGGCGCCGTGGCCCGATGCGCAGCGACCTTTGGGCGCATCTCGTCGAGGAGCGGAACACTCTTGGCGGTAAGCGTCTTGACCGCCGTGGCCACCACCCTTGCCGTCGCCTTCAGGTTCTTATCGCCATCGCGCGGCTGGTAGGCGGGTACATCGGCGTCGCCCAGGAACTGCTGATCGATGAGTTCGGGGCCCATGCCCGGGGTGCGGACGCCCAGCAGACGCATCACGCCAACATTGAAATAGGCGTAGCCGCCAAACACGCCAGTGATCACCCAGGGTTCGTCGCCCATGTCTTCGGCGGTGGCGAAGCCGACGGTCTCGGCGCCCACACGCCAGCCTTCCTCGCTGGGTGGGCCGCCGAGTTCCCACTCGAGAGGGAGCACGATCTCGGGGTATACCTCACCGACGTTGCCTCGCGTGTAGGTGGTCCATTTCGTCGAGGGGCCAACGTCAGCTGGCCAGGAGATCTGGTCGGCGGAGGCAGGGGTCGGCATCATCTGGCGATCATAGGGTCAACCCGGCCTCGGAATGGCATAGGTAATCGGTTGATACATGGCAGGATTCTTGCCGTGCCTCCTGAATGGTCCACTCGGCAGCGGATGCTCAGCCTCGGAGTTGGTTGTGTCCTCCTCGCATCGGCGTGTTCTGCCGACGATCCGGTGGTGGATGCCGTTCCCATAACCGTCGAGGTCGGCGACGACGAAACAAGTGATGGCGAAACAAGTGACGCTGCACCACCAACGACGCCAACGGAGGACGACGCTCCCGCACCGTCAACCACCGAACCGTCGTTGCCGGTCGACGAACCCTGCGATGCCGAGCCGTCGGTGTTTTCGCGTACCGACGTGACGGCCAGCGGAAATCGCCTGGCTCCCGGTGTCGTGGATCTCACGACACCACCGCTCGAGCTCGACCTGGGCCAGCGCGCGGCGTGGGTGCTTTCGTACCCGGCCGACGATGGCCCGGCCTGGTATGTGGGCCTCGAAAGCGGCGATGCGTTCATCGTTCGTCACGACGGCACAGCCACCCCCAGCGTCGCCCCGCCGGGTGGTGCTCCGCCCGCTATCGAGCTTCGCGATGGTGCGCCGCAGGTCGTCTCGGCGTATCGCGACCATGACCGGTTCGAGAACCCGCTGCCCGACACCCGGGTGGTGTCCTTCGATGCCTATTCGGCCGCGTTGGTCGAGCCCACCGATCGGTACGGGCACGACGTGCTCGGCGACGCGATCGAAGCTGCCGCGGTGCAGATCCTCAACGAGTGCACGGGTGAGTCGGTGCGTATCGATATCGAGAGCCCATCGGTGATCGAAGGCATCTCGCCCATGCTCGCTGACCTCGACGGCGACGGGACACCCGAAGTGCTCGTGACCACCAGCAACGACCAGCAGGGCGCACGGCTCGAGTCATACCGGGTCGATGGTTCGGTCTTCGCTCGATCGGACCCGATCGGTCAGGGCTTTCGCTGGAGGAACCAGCTTGGCGTCGCGCCTCTTGGTCCCGACGGCTCGGTGCAGGTGGTGGATGTGCGTATCCCACACATTGGCGGGGTAGTGGAGTTCTTTACCGTCGATGGCGCCACGCTTCGTCGCGACGCCACCGCCACGCCCTACACCAGTCACGTCATCGACAGCGGCAACCTCGATATGGGTCTGCTGGTCGACACCACGGGCGATGAGCGCCCCGAAGTGGTGCTGGTCACCCAGGATCGCGACGTGCTGGTAGCCCTCGAGCGCACCGTCGATGGCGTCGAAGAGATCGCCCGCACGCCGTTGAGGTCGACGCTCGCTACCAACATTGCGGTGGGTGACAACAGTCTGGCCGTGGGTACGGCCGACGGTCGTCTGTTGATCTTCGGCACGACTGGGTAACGTGTGGCGTCCATAACTCCGTCGCCAAGCATCTCGAAGGCCCCTCGTGATCGAATCTCGGCCGAAACCGGGTTGACCGACGCCGGGCATGTCGTGACCGAGGGCGATGCAGAACTTCTGGCCTCCCGTCAGGTCGCCGGCCTTTCCGGGTTCACCGACCCGTTTGGATTCCGGCATGAGCTGACGTACGGGGAGCGTATGACTCCACGTCGTTCTGGGGTCACAAGACCCCGGCCGAGCCGCTGTTCCCGGCAATTCTGCGCGCCGCGGAGGCCTAGCTCTCGGGTGCCTCGTCGATCCGGTTGAGTACCCGATCGGGGAGCCGCCGATCGATGAACAGCTCGCGGACCTCGGCGACGCTCAGGTATGGCCCGTCCGCACCCTGCTTGGCCATGGCTCGCAACAAGTTAGGCCACTCGGCGTCCATCATCTTTCGGTCGATGCGACGACGGGTCGCAGCCGCTCGCTCGAAATTCGCGTCCATCATCGTCTTGAGGTGTTGGCTCTGGAGGCCGCGCTCGGTTTCGGTTGTTTCGCTGGTTCCCGCCGGACGGCAATCGATGGCGAAGTCATCGAGCCGATCGAGTTCGGCCAGGACCACCTCGCCATCGGCGTCGAGTATGCGCGACCCGGATCCGAGCTTGTCGAGCGGTCCACCGCGCAGCTCACTCACCCGGAGTCCGTGGGTTCGGTTTCGGTTGAGGTCCAGCGGTCCGATGCCGTTGGCGCCCAGTGCCACCAGGTAGACCGCCTTCTGTTCGGCGGCGCGTTCGTCATCGCTGAAGGCCGCTGCCACCGTCGAGCTGAGGTGGTCAAGCGGGTCGACCTCGGCGGAGATGAGCCCTCGCTCGGCGAGTCCGCGAAGAAACGGGCAGGGGTTGCCCGCCATGACCGATGGTTCGATACGAGGCGTGTCGGTCATAGGGCGAACGGCTTCGTGGTCCACCAGCCGTGGGGGCCATCGTTGGCGTACGCAAAGGCATTGGCGCGGCTCGGGTCGCCACTGACCGCAACCATGAAGCGCTCTGGCCGGCTGGCAACCGGCACCAGCCGCTCGGGATCCGGCGATTCGCCGAAGGCGTCGGGGAGAAGGCCGTCGGCCACCAGATCGATGAGCTTGGGGCGCCCGGCGCTCAAGTTGCTCCAGTCGCCGATGTATCGCTCGAAGGAGCGTGCGGTGATCCGTGCTTGTTCGAACAGCGCCCTTTGCAGGTCGGGCAGCGTCCAACCAGCGGCAGCGATGGTGCGGGCCAGCATGGGGGATAAGACCAGCAACGGCGAGAACTGCTCGGTTCCCAACCCGTGGATGTGGGTGAGATCCCACGAGGCGGTTCGGGCGACGCCATCGGCCAGATAGGGGACGATCTCTTCGGGCGTTGAGCCGAACACGCTCCCGATGAGGATGCCGCTGTTCATCCGAGCCATCGATACGGCATTGGCACCGCCGGGAACGCCGAGCTGGGTGGCAACCGAGGGCCAACCGATCTCGCAGAGACAGCCGTGATCTTCGGCCAGCACCGGCTTGGTGGGGTTTCCAAAGGTGGCCTTGTCGTGCT
>CAZGVQ010000077.1:0-10474 GCA_964529355.1 uncultured Acidimicrobiales bacterium | reverse complement strand
GGCTGGCGGAGGGCTGTATGCGCTTTCGCTGGTGATGATGGCCACGGCCAACGGTCCGGGCACGATCTTGTTGACCGGCGGCTTTCTCGCCGGTATCGCGATCGGTGCCGCAAGCTTCGCCGTGGTGCTCTCCGCGGTGGGCCGTAATGCACCGCCTGAGCGACGCTCGATGCTGCTCGGCATCGTCAGCGCAGTCGGATCGCTCGGCCAGTTTTTCTTGATCCCGGTGGCTCGCTGGCTCCTCGACTCGGGATCCTGGGAGCGCACTACCGTCATCCTCGCCCTGCTGTTGGTGCCGATTGTGTTCATCGCTCCGCTGATGCGGGCCGTCACCTTACTGACGACCGAGACCGGGGAAGCCGAGCAAGACAGCTCCGGGGTCACAAGGGTCCAGGCGCCAACCCTGGCTGAAGATCTCCGAAAGGCCCGTCGGGCTCCGGCCTATCTGCTGTTGAACGCGGCCTTCTTCGTCTGTGGATTCCATGTCACCTACATCGGTGTGCACCTGGCAGGCTTCGTCGACAACGTCGGGCTCAACGCCTCGATCGCAGCCACCGCCTTGGCGCTGATTGGCCTGTTCAACGTCTTCGGATCGCTGCTGGTGGGCTGGCTCGGGCAACGCTTCGCCTTCACCAAGCTTCTGGCCGGGATCTACGGTCTCCGGGCGGTGGTGATCGGGCTGTACATCGCGTTCCCCGTAACCAGCACCACCACGATCTTGTTTGCGATGGCCATGGGTGTGTTGTGGCTGTCCACCGTGCCTCCGACCTCCGCCATGGTGACCCAACAATTTGGTCCGACCAATGCTGGCGCGCTGTTTGGCATCGTCTTCCTGTCGCACCAGTTGGGATCGTTCCTCGGCGCATGGCTTGGAGGTGAGCTGTTCGACCGGACCGAGTCGTACGCGGCGATGTGGTGGATTGCCATCGGGCTTGGTGTATTTGCCATGGTGGCGCATCTCCTCATCACCGAGGGACCGGTCGACAATCCGCCGCCGGGTCGCGGGCTTGGCCTGGCTTCCACCGGAGCCGCGGTGTTCGTGTTGATCGCTGGTTCGTATGCGGCGTTTGCGACGATTCCCGAGGCCAGTGCAGCCGAGGTGGCAGACGGCGAGGGGTTTGTCAGCTACTGCGCGTTGGGTCCCACGCTGCATGGTCCGTAGTTTGGTTGTTGTTCAGCTGACCTTGATCGAAGATGGTGTCAATGACCTTCAAACCGGAGCTCCTTACCGAGATTCGCGATCGCTTTCACCACGCTGACGTGTGCCCGATTCAAGGAGCGAGAGCGTTCTTTGAGAACGCTGGCGGATCGCTGACGCTCAAAGCGGCGGTCGCCCGAACCGCCGAGCTCATGGCCTTCCCGGACAACCAGGGCCGGTCCAACGTTGCCTCTGCGCACTTGGCCGATGTCATCGCCAAGGGGCGAGCCGATATGAAGCTGCTGTTCGGAGCATCGAGCGGTGAAGTGTTCATCGGCGAAAGTGGAACCGAGCTGCTCGGTCGTCTCATCCGCAACGCGATCTTCGCCGGATCGGGGTCGTTGGTCATCGGCAGCCACCTCGAGCATCCGGCCACCTACAGCGCGAGCCGCCACTGGGCGCCCGTCGCTGGCATGACCTACGAACAGGTGGATTTCGATACCGACACCACCGTGGTGAGCGTCGACCAGTACCGCCCAGCGATTACGCCCGACCTCGCCGTCGCCACCATCATCCACGCCAGTCCGGTCACGGGGATGCACGTGGATGTCAGCGCCATCGCGGCCGAGATTCGGGCCACCGCCCCGGACTGTTTCATTATCGTCGACGGCATCCAGCATGCCGCCCACGGCAGGGTCGACGTCGACGACTACGACGTCGACGGCTATGTCGTCTCCGGCTACAAGCTGTTCTCCCGGCACAACTTTGGGGTCGCCTGGGTTTCTGATCGCCTGGCCACGGCGCCCCACGAACAACTCGATGGCGCCCCTGCACACGTGTGGGAGCTGGGCACACGAGACGCCTCGGCCTACGCGGCGTTTTCCGAAGTGGTCCGCTACCTCGAGTGGCTTGGCGCGCAGGTCGCCGCCAGTCCCTCGGTTTCGCCGCGAGAACTGATCGAGAGCGCAGCCGGGGCCATTCGTGACCAGGAGCAGGACCTTGTCGACGCCATGATGTGGGGCACCGGAGGTCTTCCGGGTCTTGGCCAGCTCGACAACGTGCAGGTGGTGGGGCCCGAGACGAGCGAGCATCGCTCGGGCATGGTGTCGTTCACCATCGACGGTCGCGACAGTCTCGACGTGGTCGACGCCCTCAATGCCGATGGGGTTCGGACCCACGCCCGCAAACAGGATCACTACTCGGCGGGCGTGCTCAAGCCGCTCGGAATCGAGAACTGCGTTCGAGCGTCGGCAAGTCACTACAACACCCGCACGGAGGTCGAGCAGATGCTCGCCACGGTCAACAGGCTCGCCGGTTCCTAGGTGCGACGAGGTTCTCGAAGCCGCCAGCCCGCGGAGCCAGCTCGCCCGTTGGTGACCACACCGCCAACCGGCGGCGCGTATCAACCCCTTTCCCGGGGCGATCGAGACGCGATCATCGATCATGCCTTCGACATGCTCGAGCAGATCGGCATGGCCGATGCTCCCGATGGGCTCGCTGAGCGGCTGACCGAGGCGGGTGCTCAGCGTCGCGACGATGGTCGCATCCTGCTCTCCCGATCGATGGTCGAGGCTGCGTTGCAACGGGCGCCGTCAACGGTCTCGTTGCCTGGCTTCGTTGAGGATCGAGGGGTGTCAATCGGCGGGCAGAGCGTGCACATCGGCACCGGAGGCGCGGCGGTCCGCATGCTCGATGCCCACACCGGCACCTACCGGGACTCCGAGCTCCGCGACCTCTGGACCATGATGCGGGTGGTCGACGAGCTTCCCAATATTCACTACGGGCTTCGACCACTGGTGGCCCGCGATGTCACCGACGAACTCGAACTCGATCTCAACACCGCCTTCGCCGTCACCGCGGCAACGTCGAAGCCAACCGGTGTGAGCTTCACGTCTTCGGCCACCGTCGACCCGGTGGTGGATCTGTTCGACACCGCGCTCGGTGGCGAGGGGCGATTCGCGAAACAGCCCTTCTCGATGGCGGTCATCGTGCACGTGGTGCCGCCTCTGCGGTTCTCGCCCGAAGGCTATGAGATCATGGAGCGAGCCATCGCCCGAGGCATGATCGTGCAAACCTGCTCCGCCGGACAAGCAGGAGCCACGTCGCCGCCATCGCTGGCCGGCAGCCTTGCCCAAGGTCTGGCCGAGATCCTGGCGGGCGTCGTGATGGCCGATGCCATCAAGCCTGGCCACCCTTGCATCCACGCGTTCATGCCGTTCGTGTCCGATCTGCGCACGGGTGCCATGACGGGCGGCAGCGGCGAAGCCGCGGTCACCAGTGCGGCAGCTGCGCAGCTCCTGGGTCATCTCGAAATCCCAAACGCCGTGTCCGCCGGAATCACCGAGGCGAAGGCGGCCGACAACCAGGCGGGCTACGAAAAGAGCTACACGGTGACCCTCGCTGCACAAGCGGGTGCCGACATGGTGCAGCTATCGGTGGGCATGCTCGGATCGATCATGGTTGCGAGTCCCGAGAGCCTGGTGATCGATAGCGATATGTGTGGGGCAATTCTTCGGTCGGTGCGCGGTGTCGAGGTTGAACCGGCGTACCTCGACCTGGCGAGTATCGAGAATGTGGTGAGCGGTGAGGGCCACTACCTCGGCGAGCCGCAAACCCTCGAACTCATGCGATCTGAATACGTGTACCCCGAGCTGGGTGACCGCCGGACCGTCGATGAATGGGTTACGGCCGGGAAGCCAAGCCTGTGGGATCGAGCGGGAGAACGGGTGGCCGAGATCATGGCGGCCGGCCGCCCCGAACACCTCGATGTCGACAACGAGGCCGACATCAGGGCTACGTTCCCTATTCATCTCGAGAAGCACCAGGTAGCACAATGAGCGACTCCTTCGAGATCGTCATCGTCGGTGGCGGGGCGGTCGGTGCGTCGATTCAGTGGCACCTTGCATCGGCCGGACGCTCCAACTCGGTGTTGATCGAAAAGCACGAACTCACCGCCGGGTCGACCTGGCACGCGGCCGGCAATGTGCCCACCTTTTCCAACAGTTGGCTGGGTCAGCGGGCCGGCAACTACGCCTGGCAGGTGTACTCCGAGCTGGCCGATGACCCCGACGACCCCATCACGTATCGACACACGCAGGCGTTCTGGCCCGGGCATACCGCCGAGCGAGTCGACCATTTCCACCAGCTCATCGGCATCGCCACGGGACTCGGGTTCGATCTCGCGATGGTGTCGCCCGCCGAGATGGAAGCACTGCACCCGTTCTGGCAGGACGACGGCACCGTGCTGGCAGGCCTGCTCGATCCCTATGAAGGCGACATCGACCCAAGCGGACTAACCCAGTCGCTGGCCCGACGATCGCGTGCGATGGGTGCCGACGTGCGTCGACACTCGCGTGTGGTCGACATCGAAAAGCTTGGCCCCGGTGACAATGCCCGCTGGCGCGTGAGCGTCGATGCCAAAGGCGAGCGGTCGACCATCGACTGCGACATCATCATCAACGCCGCGGGTTTCTACGGCGCCGAGATCAGCGCGATGGCCGGCCTCGAGGCGCCGCTCGCCGTGCTCGAACACCAATACCTGCTCACCGGCCCGGTGCCGGCGCTCGATGGGCTGACCGAGACCTTTCCGCTCGTTCGTGACCCGGAGATCATGTTCTACCTCCGCCAGGAGAACGACCGGTTTCTGTTCGGCAACTACGGCCACGCCGGCCGAACCGTGTGGGAGGACGGCAAACCCGACGTGTTTGACTCGTCGCTGTTCGCAGCCGACGACGAAGGCATCGTCGAGGTGGCCGAGTTGGCGATGGCCCACATGCCGATCCTGAATGAGGTTGGCATTGCCGAGTTCGTCAACGGCCCCATCACCTACACGCCAGACATGAACCCGTTGATCGGCCCGGCACCGGGAGTCGATGGGTTCTATCAGGCCATCGGCGTGCAGATCGGTATCACCCATGCCGCTGCCGCCGGCAAGGTGCTCACCGAGATGATCACCGGCGGCGAGACCGAATGGGATGTGTGGCCCTGGGATCCGCGCCGGTTCGGCACCTGGGCCATGGCCGGTTCCGGGCGCGACTCCTACGCCAACAGCCGAGTGCGGGAGATGTATGAGCATCAGTACGGGGCTCCGTTTCCTCACCGCATGTGGACATCAGCCCGACCGGTTCACCAGACCGCGCTCTACGACACGCTCGCTGCGAAGGGTGCTCGCTTTGGTCAGATCGCTGGATGGGAGCGGGCGTTCTGGTTCGGCTCCGACGAGTATTCGCACGACACGCTCAGCTACCGCGACGAACACTGGCACGACCAGGTTGAACAGGAGTGCCTGGCCGTCCGGGATCACGTCGGGGTGATGGACCATGGCGGGTTCACCCGCTTCGAGGTATCGGGACCGGGCGCCGAGGCATTTCTCGACCGCATGTTCTGCAGTCGCCTGCCCAACGTTGGGAGAGTGCGCCTGTCGTACATGCTGCGGCCGAACGGGACGGTATGGAGCGAAGCGACGATCGGCCGCTTCGCCGAGGACCGATTCCTGCTACTCGGACCAACCGCCGCTCGCGAGCGCGACTTCGACTGGCTTGCGAGCCACGCCCCGGATGATGGTTCGGTAACGCTGACCTATGGCGCCCAGCGCACGTCGACGCTGATGGTGATGGGGCCGAAGTCGCGCGAGCTTCTCAGCCGCATCACCGACGCGGATCTGACCAAGGAGTCGGCACCGTGGATGTCGTTGCGGGAGATCGAGATCGCCGGAGTCATGGTCACCGCGCTTCGGGTGAGTTTTGTCGGTGAGCTCGGGTGGGAGCTTCACGTCGACGACGCCGATCTGGTCACGCTGTACAGGGCGCTCCACGAGGTGGGATCCGACCTTGGGCTGCGGGACTTTGGTTCCTATGCGCTCAACTCGATGCGCGTGGAGAAGGGCTACCACGGGTGGGGCAGTGAGTTCGGCGTCGAGTACACGCCCTTCGACGCCGGGTTCGACCGGTTCATCGCGCTCGACCACAGCGACAAGGGCGACTTCATCGGACGCGACGCCGCGATGGCCCTCGCCGCCACACCCGCCAACTGGAGCTATGGGGTGTGGACCGTCGACATCGCCGATATCGAAGGTCCGGCCGGCGACCCGCCACCCTCGGCCACGATCCGCATCGACGGCGAGGCGGTTGGTTTCGTGACGTCAGCCAGCATGGGCTTTCGCACTGGCAGGCGGGTGTGTCTCGGTTATGTGGAGGGACGGTTCGCCGATCACACCGACGGATTCACCATCGACGTCTACGGCACGCAGTGCCCGGCCACGCGTCACGATCATGGGATCTACGATCCCGAGCACGAGCGGCCCCGAAGCTGAGGGTCAGGACACCGCGCAGCTGCCGGCTTGTGGGTCGCAGCAGTTGTGGCCTCGCCACGCGTTGATTCCTTCGCGGATCGAGACCGCACCGATCATGAGCCCGGCGACCGGGTCAGCCCACCACCAGCCGAGGGCGGCGTTTGCCAGAAGGCCGACGAGCAATACCGCGGAGAGTGCGGAGCAGAGCCAGGTCTGGGCGCTGTCGGCAACGACGGTTGCCGCTCCCATCTCTTGCCCGACTCGACGTTTCTGCATGGCCAGGAAGGGCATAACGATCAGCGAGGCGATGGCCAGCCCAATACCGATGATCGACGATTCGGGCACACTCCGGTTTAGTAAGTCGCCGCTGGAAGCGAAGATGACCCACGCGGCGAGTGCAAAGAACGAGACCGCAATCCACCGAAGCGCCTGGCGCTCGCGCTGCTCAGGAAGTTCGGCACGAAACTGCCAAAGGACGATTGCAGCTGACGACACTTCGACGGTCGAGTCGAGCCCGAAGCCGATAAGCGCGGACGAGTTGGCCGATACGCCTTCGCTCAGTGCGACAACTGCCTCAACGACGTTCCACACCACGGTGAACCAGGCCAAGCGGATTGCTTGACGCTTGAGATGCTCGGCGGTGTTCGCCGGTGAACCGGGGAGAGTTGTGGTCATCGCAGCACGACTTTCTGATGGTTGCCGGTGTCTCTAGTGCTCGTCCCAATGGCCGTCGTGTAGAGCATGACGGTGGCCATCGTGGATGTAGTCGACGTGGTCTCCGTGAGGGACCGCCTCATGGCCACAACCGGGACCGTGCTGGTGGTCCCCGTGATCGTCGTGGGTGATGTGTTCGGCGGGAACGCACTCGTCCCAATGGCCGTCGTGTTCACGGTGAGCATGGCCATCGTGGATGTAATCGACGTGGTCGCCGTGCGGTACCGCCTGGTGGCCGCAGTCGGGTCCGTGGGTGTGGGGGTGATCCTTATGCATCGTGCACGTGGTGCTCATGATGAACTCCTTCGAGTCGGACGTGGTCGACGGTGTCGGCCACGATGTGGTTGATGTGGTCATCGGCGATGGTGTAAACGACTTCCCGGCCCCGCTGACTGCGAGATACCAGGTCGGCGTTGCGAAGTACCCGTAGGTGTTGTGACACCAGCGGTTGGGTTGCCCCGGTCGCTTCGACGAGCTGGTGCACGCAGCATTCGCAGTCGGTGAGTGAGACCAGAAGCGCCAGCCGGAGGGGGTGAGCCATTGCTTTCAACAGGTCGGCGCCGCTGGAAAAGGTGTCGTCGCTGTAGGACGCGGAAGGCGGGGGAGTGGGGGACACTTCACTCATTGTCACATTGCAATGTCACTATGTCAAGGGCGAGGTTGCCGTGGGTGCGGCTATTCTGCGGCTGTGACCGGGCTTGACCACTTGGATGCCAAGCTTGAAGCGGTGGTGCTGCAAGCGGCCGGCTCGCATGGCATCGTCGATACACAGGTGGTGCAGCGCCTGTGGAGTGGCTACGGCCAGATCGTGCGGTGCAGCGTCGAAGGTGGGCCACAACCCAGTGTGATCGTCAAGCACGTGCGCTGGCCCGACGAGCGGCACCATCCCCGGGGCTGGGCCTCTGACCGTTCCCACGAGCGGAAGGTGCAGTCATACCGGGTCGAGACGCAGTGGTACGACCGCTATGCCCACGAGTGTCCCGAGCCAAGTCGGGTGCCGCGGTGCCTGGCCCTCGAGACGGTGGCCGACGAGGTCGTCATCGTTCTGGAGGACCTCGATGCTTCGGGGTTTGCCGGCCGTCGCCAGCACGTGGCCCCCGCCGAGATCGATGCCTGCCTGTCATGGCTGGCCAACTTTCACGCCACGTTCATGGGCGTGCGCCCCGAGGGTTTGTGGACCACCGGCACGTACTGGCACCTGGCCACCCGCCCCGACGAACTCGATGTGCTTCCGAGCGGCCCGCTCAAGGATGCGGCGTCCATCATCGACCAGCGACTTTCCGACAGCCCATTCCAGACCTTTGTGCACGGCGATGCGAAGCTCGCCAATTTCTGTTTCGGTGCCGACGGGCGCACCGCTGCTGCGGTCGATTTCCAGTACGTCGGAGGTGGCTGCGGAATGAAAGACCTCGCGTACTTCATCAGTAGCTGCCTCGACGAGAACGACAGCGAGCGGATGGAGCACGACCTGCTCAACCGCTACTTCGAACTCCTGGGCGATGCGTTGGAGCGCTCGGGCAAGACGGTGGATTTCGCCGCGCTGGTGGACGACTGGCGCTCGCTGTATCCGGTGGCGTGGACCGACTTCTACCGTTTCCTTCAGGGATGGAGCCCGGGACACTGGAAGCTCCACCGCTACAGCGAACGGCTGGCGCGTGAGGTCCTGGCGGCGCTGTGAACCTCTCGCCGGCCGACCTGGACGAACTGGCCGATCTCGCGATAGCTGCGGCCGCCGAGGCGGGGCAGATGATCGCCGAATCGCGGCCCCGGGAGATTCAGCACAAGGACACTGGGGCAGGCGGGGGAGAAAGCGCTGCTGCGGCGGTGGTGACCGAGGTCGATCGGCGGAGCGAGAACATCATCCTCGATGTTCTTCGGCCCACCCTCCAACGATTCGAGCTTGGCCTGCTCACCGAAGAACAAGACGACGACCGCAGCCGGCTGTCGGCCGAGCACTTCTGGAGCATCGACCCTCTTGACGGCACGCTGCCCTTTATCGAGGCGTCGTCGGGCAGCGGCGGCTATGCGGTCTCCATTGCGCTGGTGGGCCGTGATGGCGTCCCCTGGATCGGCGTGGTCTACGACCCGGTCGAAGCCACAACGCTGCACGCCATCAGGGGAGCGGGGATATTTCGTGACGGGCAGCCGTGGTCGGCGGAGTCGCAGGCCGAGCCAGAGGTGCTATCGGTGTTCGCCGATCGCAGTCTTGTTGAGCGTGACGACTACCAGCTTCTTCTCGACGACCTGGGCCTGATCGCACGCGAGATGGGTCTCGACGGAGTACGGGTCGACGCAACCCGCGGCGCGGTAATGAACGCCTGCGGAGTGCTGACCAACCCGCGGGCCTGCTACTTCAAACACCCGAAGCGAACGGGCGGCGGTAGTCTGTGGGATTTCGCAGCTACCGCGTGTCTGTTTCACGAAAGCGGTGCCGTGGCGACCGACATCGAAGGTGGCTCCCTCGACCTCAACCGAGAGGACGCGACCAACATGGCCCACCGCGGAGTGTTGTTTGCCAGTAATGAGGCGCTGGCGGCGCGGATCCGAACGCTTCGTTCGGGCTAAGGCTCTTGCGTGTCTGCATCGCGGGAGCGGATGAAGATGCCCTCGGCCGTGGTGAGGACCTGGTCGCCGAGCCGGATCTCACCTTTGGCGAAGACCTTTCGCCCCTCCTGGCGGTCGATCCAGCCGTGCAACTCCACCGGCGTGTCGAGTGGGACGAGTCCTTGGTACCGGATGCTGAGTGTGCCGGTGAACCCGCCCATGTCGGCGGCCACGCAGGTGCAGCCGAGCAACTCGTCCATCACCAGCGCGATCATGCCGCCGTGCACCGATCCTGGTGGCCCGTTGTGTGTTGCCCCCAACGTCACCTGACCTCGGATTTCACCATCGACCACGTCGAAGTTGGCCACGGGTGAGATGGGGTTGAGATTGCCGATCACCGGGCTGTAGGGAAAGAACTCGTTCGGGTCGTCGAAGGTCGCCTTTGCTCCGAACGCGTAATCGGTTGGTGCCAGACCGGCCTGCATCCGTTCCTCGTCCACGACCGCAGGCGCGAGTTCCCTGGCGACAGCGTTGATCCTGGCCGCAAGTTCGGCCAAGTGGCCGACCTGCTTCAAGTCGGCGGTTCGCACCACCTCAAGTAGCTCGTAGACCGACCGGTTGAAATCCTGGGGCGTCGTCACCGCCTTAGCTCACCGCATTGTTCGTCTTCTCACCAATCCAACCTGACGGTTTCCCTCCGCTGTGCGATCCTGCCTTATGGCAGAACATGACTTGGTGATTCGAGGCGGAACGGTAATCGACGGCACGGGCGCTCCACGCCGGACCGC
>CAZGVQ010000076.1:0-10545 GCA_964529355.1 uncultured Acidimicrobiales bacterium | reverse complement strand
CAGTTGGTAGAGCGCCGCCTTGTGGTGGCGGTGGTCGCGGGTTCAAATCCCGTCGGTCACCCAAACACAAACCGCCCGACTCGAAAGAGTCGGGCGGTTCTGTTTCATTTCGTCGGCTTCGCCGCCGAGGCGCGTTCACAAGCAGTTGAACTCTTGACAGCACGCTGTGTCCCCCACCCGTAGCTACGGCACGCACGGTCGCGTTCCGCCGCCGAGGCACCGGGACGTCTACGCGTACGCGACTTGGCAGAAGCCGTGGTTGCAGTAGCCGCCGGGGTTCTTGGCCAGGTACTGCTGGTGATACTCCTCGGCCCAGTACCACTGACCCCAGTCGTCGGTGATCTCGGTGGTGATTTCACCGAAGCCCTCTTCGGTGAGCTTGGCCTGGTAGGCGTCGCGACTGGCTTCGATTGCGGCCAGCTGCTCAGGTGAGTTGGCGTAGATGGCCGAGCGGTACTGGCTGCCGCGGTCGTTGCCCTGGCCCATGAACTGGGTGGGGTCGTGGTTCTCCCAGAAGACCTTGAACAGGTCGTCGAGGGTCACCTTGGAGGTGTCGAACACGATGAGCACGGCCTCGGTATGGCCGGTCATTGCGGTGCACGTTTCCTGGTAGGTGGGGTTGGGCGTGGTGCCGCCGGCGTAACCGACGCCGGTGACCCAGACGCCGTCCATCTGCCAGAAGAACCGTTCGGCTCCCCAGAAACAGCCCATGCCAACAACGAGGGTGTCGGTGCCCTCGGGGTATGGACCGGCAAGCGGGTTGCCGTTTACGAAGTGGTTACCGGGAACCATGATTGGTTCGTCTCGACCGGGAAGACAATCCTCTGGTGCGGGGATACCGGCGGGCTCACGAAGAAAGCGGGAGAACATGAAAATACTCCTCTAGAAGCGGTTGGTGCAGCGTTGAAGAACGCTTGCGAAATCGGTTACCAGGTGAAACGTATCGCAAGCCGGTTTCGTTCCCTGATTCCAGCGGTACCTCCAGCGGGTCGGGCTAGGGTTCGCCATGGCCGACATTCCCGTGCTCTCCCCTGCCGAAATCCAACAACACCTCCAGGAACTCGACTCCTGGGAGCTCGTCGACGGCAACCGCATTCGCAAACTGTTCACGTTCGCCGACTTTGCCGGGGCAATGGCCTTCATGAACCGCCTCGCCCCGGTCGCCGAGGAACTCCACCATCACCCCGAGTGGTCCAACGTGTACAACCGGGTGACGATCGAACTCACCACGCACGAGGCCGACGGCCTCAGCCGCTATGACTTCGACTTCGCCAAACGGGCCGACGAGCTCGCCGAAGTCTAGGTCCCGCCTGGCTCAGGCCGGTGGCCGACGGTCGGCCCACGGCATGGCCACCTCAAGCTGGCTTGCCACCTGAAACAACACGTCCTCGCGCCCATACGCGGCAACAAGCTGCACGCCGATGGGTAGTCCATCGGCGCTCCAGTGAAGCGGAAGACTGATGGCCGGCTGACCCGACGTATTGAACGGGGGCGTGAAGGGCACGATCTCGCCGGCTCGGGCCATCCCGGCCATGGGATTGCCCGGTTGCGCGTCGAGCTCGCCGATGAGGGGCGGCGGTTCGGCCAGCGTCGGCGTGACCAGCAGGTCCCACCCGTCGGCCCACCACTGTTGGGTGGCCCGGCGGTACTCGGCCACCGCCGACATCGCGTCGCCGTACTGTGCAGCGGTCATCTCGTGAGCAAACTGCGCCTGCGCCCAATTCTGCGGCTCGACTTCGGCTTCGGTCAGCTCTCGTCCCAGCGTCTTCTCGACCGTCCGCAGACCGGTGAGGCGCGACGTTGCCCACAGCGCCATGAACCTCGGGGTGAACGACGCATCGCTCATCGTGGCGGGAAATCCCGGCTCGACCCGGTGACCGAGCGACTCGAGCATCGCTGCGGCCTTCTGCGCGGCCTCGACGCACTCCGGGTGCACCGCGCGGTTTTGCGGGTGCGAATCGAGGAGGCCGATCTTCAATGATCCGGGGTCGGCGCCCAACTCGTCCACATACGGGCGCTGTGGCGCTGGGGCGATCACCGAATCGCCGACCCCCGGGCCGTGCACCGCATCGAGCAGGGCCGCGCTGTCGCGCACCGAGCGACTTACGCAGAAGTCGACACCCAGCCCACTCTCGACACCGTGGCCTTCGAGCGTGATTCGACCCTGCGATGTCTTGAGACCCACCAGACCGCACGCCGAAGCCGGAATACGGATCGACCCACCACCATCGCTGGCATGGGCGATGGGCACCATGCCAGCGGCTACTGCGGCACCGGCGCCACCGCTCGATCCGCCCGGGGAACGCTGGGTGTCCCACGGGTTTCGGGTGGCTCCGTGCGCGGCGGTCTCGGTTACCGGCATCGTGCCAAGCTCGGGGCTGGCCGACCGGCCAAGGGTGATAAGCCCCGCCTGTTTGAATCGCTGAACCAGAACCGAGTCATAGGTTGCCGGTACCGGATTGGCCGCCATGGCCACATTGCCGTCGGTGCGACTCTGCCCCTCGTAGCGCAGCCACAGGTCCTTCAGGAGGAACGGCACGCCGCAAAACGGACTGGTCGACGGACCCGCACTGTCGGCGGACGCTTTCGCCAGGCTGCGAGCGTGGTCGAACCAACGCAGCGGGACAGCGTTGAGTGGGCCGTCGAGAGCTTCGATTCGTTCGATGGCCGCTTCGGTCATCTCAGGGGCCGACACCTCGCCGCCGTCGATGAGCTCGGCTGCCGCGGTGGCATCGAGCCATTGGGTTTCATCGCGCAGAGTCATGGCTGTGTTCTAGCAGGAGCCGCCCGAAGGACCGCCAAGGTCTCGACGTGTTTGGTTCCGGGAAACATGTCGAACGCAGTCACCGACTCCAGGTGAAGCCCCGCCGAAGTGAGAGCTGCCACGTCGCGGGCGAACGACCCAACATTGCAGCCGATGAGCACGAACGTATCGAGCGTCAGCGAGGCGAGCGCGGCGGCTTCGGCGCCGGTGAGGTCGCCGAACCCCGCCCGCGGCGGGTCGGCCACCACAAGGTGTACCGGACGAAGCCCGCGAACCACACCCGCAATGTCGCTCAGGTCGGCTTCGACGCATTCGATCAGTCCTGATCGGGCTGCGCCGGACTCGGACAGGGCCGCCAGCGCATCTCGGCTGCTCTCGATTGCCGTGCCCCTGAGTCCGTGCGCCGCAAGCGGCACCGAGAAGTTGCCCGCACCCGAGTAGAGATCGAGAAACGTCGTCGCTTGAGTCTGGAGACCGAGTTGCAGCACGTGGGTCACCAGTCGACGGTTGACCTCAGAGTTCACCTGCACGAACGCGTTCAGCGGAACCTCGACAAGTGGCGACGCCGCGTCAGGGCGATACGACAGGACAACCAGCTCGGCCGAAGCGGTGGTCGACGCGTCAGCGATCACCCAGTGGGAACCCAGCGCCACACCGAGGTGGTCACGGTCAACCACCGACGAGAGCATCAGGCCGAGGTCGTCCAGGTCACCGACCCGCACCTCCAGGTGATCGACCCCGGCCAGCAGCGTCGGGTCGGCGGCGGTGACCGCGCGCACCTCTTCGATGGCCGCCCATAGCTCGGCTCGGACAACGGGGCAGCCGTCGCGCTTTGCCTCGTTGAAGAAGTCGGCGCAACCGTCGACCACCTTCATGCGCAGCCGATTGCGGTACCCGAACCGCCCGGCATCGATCTCGGAATCCCCGTCGACCACAACCGGGGTGGTTATTCCGTGGGCCGCCAATGCATCGGAAACCATGCGAGCCTTTTCTCGTAGCTCCTCGTGGCGCTGGGTCGACAACAGCGGGCAACCACCGCAGGTGGCCTGCACTGCGCAGTTCATCGAGCGGTACCTGGGGAGTTGATTGGCGGAGACGGCACGTCGCGAGCGTACGCCCATGGATCCCGATAGCCCGGAACCCCGACCTACCATCGATGCCATGCGTCGCTCTCCAATCGCCATCAGCCTTGCTCTTGCGCTTACCGCGGCTGCGTGCGGCTCGACCGCCGATGCGCCCGAGCTCACCGGCAACACGCTCACCCCTGCCGAGCAGGCCGAGGTGACCGAGAACGTCGAACGCAACACCGGCGTTCGACCGGCGGTCTCCCCCGGCGGAGTCGATCGGGGCATCGTCGAAGTCGACGGAACCAGCATCGACTACTTCACCATCACTCCCGAGGGGTTCGCCGAAGGCGACACCGCACCGGTTGTGCTGGCCATGCCGCCAGGTAGCCAGAGCGTCAGCACCACCGAGAGCGTGGTGAACAGCGTGTACCGAACCGAGGCACTTGCCCGCGGTTGGGTTGTGGTGAGTCCTGCCGCCCCCGGAGGGCAACGTTTCTTCGACGGCTCCGAGGATCTCATCCCCGGGTTCCTCGACTGGGTTGAAGGATGGGTGACGCCAGAAGGCGGACGCCCCCACCTCATCGGCGTGAGCAACGGCGGACTCAGTGCCTTCCGGCTCGCGGCGCAACAGACCGATGCCTACGAGTCGATCATCGTGTTCCCCGGCTTCCCGCGCAGCGCTGATACCGATGCACTGCCAGAGCTCACCGACATTCCGATCCGCATGTTCGTAGGCGAACTCGACACGTCATGGGTCGGGCCAATGGACGCCACCCGCCAAACGCTCGAAGACCTGGGCGGCGACGTCGAGCTACAGATCCTGCCCAACGAAAACCACATCATCCAGGGGCTTCAGGACGGTCGGATCCTCTTCGAACTCCTCGACGGGTTTCGCTAGAACCCCGCAGATAGTCCCCTTAGATCTGCGCCTTGGACAGTCCCTTTAGATCTGCCGCAGCAGACCTTCTTGCATCACCGATGCCACGAGTTCACCGCTCTGGCGGAACACCAGGCCCCGGGCGATACCGCGAGCGGCCGAGGCGGACTGCGACTCCTGGGCGTAGAGCAACCATTCGTCCACCCGGAACGGGCGATGAAACCACATGGCGTGATCGAGGCTGGCCATCACCATGTTGGGGTCGCCGAAACGAAAGCCGTGCGGGAGGGTGGCGGTATCGAGCAGCGACATGTCGCTGGCGTAGGTCAGCAGCACGGTGTGAATCAGCTGCTCGGGACCGGGGTTTCCCTTGCTGCGAAGCCACACCAGCTGCTCGGGTCGGTCGTGGGCTCGGTTCACATGTGGTCGGCCATCGACATGGCGCATCTCGAAGGCGCCGGGCATCTTCTGATGGGGCAGGAACTTATCGGGAAACTCTGCGATGAGCTGCTCCCGTGTGGGTAACTCCTCGGGCCCGGGCACCTCGGGCATCTCGATCTGATGCTCGGCGCCGTCTTCGACCTTCTGGAACGAAACCGCCAGGTTGAAGATGGCTTTCCCATGCTGAATGGCCACTACCCGCCGCGTGGCAAACGATCGACCATCGCGAATGCGGTCGACATCGTAAAGAATCGGCACCGATGGATCACCCGGGCGCAGGAAGTAGGCGTGCAGCGAGTGAACCTGAAACTCCTCGACGGTGCGAGCCGCCGCCACCAGGGCCTGGCCAGCCACCTGCCCGCCAAACACCCGCACTTCGCGATCGGGTGGGCTGAAGCCGCGAAACATGTTGACTTCGATGGCCTCAAGGTCGAGCAGGTTGACGACATCGTCGAGTTCTTTGGTCACCGACACAGTCTGGCCGACCAAGCCGAGACACCACACGACCGCCACCGGAATAAACGCCCAACTCACGCGGTTCTGCATCCGTGCGCCTGATTTGGGTCCTCGCGGCCCTTCTGCTCGTGGCTGTCGGCTGCTCCACGGCATCACCTTCTTCTGCCGGCGATGCAGAACCTTCGCCTACCGGCCAGACCGAGGCGTCAGCTTCCGACAACCGCGAAACACTGGTCCTCCCGTTGTCGTTGTATGCGCTGGTTGGCGATGGATCATCTGGTTCGCCGCTGGCGATCTCCTCGGACCGCACCGCTGACGACCTCGACGTCATCGCCGGCAACATGGCCAACATCTGGGCGCAGGCCGATATCAGCTTCTCGCCGGTAAACACCGCCGTGCTCACCGTGCCCGACGACGTGCTTCTGGCTATCGGCCGCGGCCTCGACACCGATCCGTTCCTCGCCGCTGCTGGCTCGAACTTCGATGTGCCCTCCCCCGGCATCGTCAACGGCTTCTACGTTCGCGAGGCGGCGGGTGTCAATGGCTTTGCGCCCACCGGCCGCCGGATCTTCTTTGTCGTCGACGAACCATCGGTACACGACGAACGGGTGTCGAGCCACGAGGTGGGTCACATCTTCGGCCTGCATCACGACCTCAACAACCCCGGCCGCCTTATGTTCTCAGGAACCAACGGCACCACCCTTCGGCCGGAAGAACAAGCCGTAGCCCGCTACATCGCACAAGGACTTCTCGATGGCGCACGTTAGAACCCTGAAACTCCCTCTCACTGTCACCGCGACCTTTGCGATCCTCGCAGCGGCCTGCGGGTCCAGCGCACCGGATGCCGCGAGTGAATCAGCGACGTCACCTCTCACCGAGCAGGTCTCGATCCCCAATGCGGGAACCACCGACGTCGAGGGCCACACGCCTCAGGGCTTCGCCGGCAGCGGCGTGGGGCTCTTCGTTGGCGACAACCTCAACAGCAACTTCCCCGACGGCGATGGCGTACAACTCTTTCTCACCTTCTCCCTGGCTGAACTGGGCGAAGCGGCGCCAGACTCGATCTCCTCGGCGACGGTGACCTCCGACGCGCTCAGCCTCAGCGGCACTCCGTTCGCCGACCTGGGTACCTTGCGGCTCGCGCCGGTCAGCTACGAAGCGTTCAGCCCGGCGGTGTTCGATCTCGAGCCCATCGGCGACGCCAACGAGTGCGTTCGTCAGGGCGAGGCCTCACTGAACTGCGATGCGACCGCTGCGGTGAATCAAGCGCTGGCCGATGGAGCCGACCGGGTGCAATTCAGGATGCGATTCGACACTCCTGGCGATGGCGACGGAAGCCAGGACCTGGCCACGTTCTTCCTCACCGATTCCAACACCAACGAGCCGGGAATCTTCTCCCTCGACATCGATTAGCGTTTACCTAACGATTGTATTTGTAATGCCGAAGATGGGTCATGACCAACGGTTCCGCCAGGCCGGTACTCGATGCGGTGCGACTGCTTTTTCGCAACCTCGATGACCCGGCGTTTGCCTACACGCCCGACGGCACGCTGGTCTATGTCAACGCCGCGTATGACCACATGTTCAGCGACCGCTACCCCGACGGAACCCTCGGCCGCAACCTACGATCGCTCGAACCGCAGAAGGCTGACCTGATCGATGAGATGATCGCCAAGAATCTGGCCCGCAAGCCTGAGGATCCCGACCTCATCATCGAAAGTCCGGTGCTTCACGCCGACGGCACGATGCATTGGTACGAGTGGCGCTGCATCCAGGAGTACGAGAAGCGTCACGCCACGTTCAGCACGCGGAAGGTGGGTGAGGAGCCAGCGGTCATGATGGTGGTGGTCACCAGTCGCGACCTCACCCAACAACGACTCGCCGAGCTACGCGCCCGCGAGGTCACCGCAACGCTCGGGGCGAACAACCGCGACCTCCGCGAGTTTGCCCGCATCGCCAGCCACGATCTGCAAGAGCCCCTCCGCAAGGTGTCGTTGTACTGCAGTCGCCTTGAGGACCAACTCGACGGCAAACTCGATCAAGAGTCCGCCGAGTACATCGAAAGAATGACCGATGCGTTGAGCCGTATGCGACGCCTGATCACCGACTTGCTTGCCTACGCACTCAGCGAGAATCAAGACACAAAGATCGAGAGCGTCGACCTTAATGACACCGCCGCTGATGTGCTTTCCGACTTGGAGTTGGCGGTCGCCGAAGCAAAGGCCGTAGTCACCATCGCTGATCTTCCAACCCTCCCCGGTGATCCGACCCAGCTCAGACAACTCTTTCAGAACCTCATCGGAAACGGCCTCAAGTTCCGCAAGCCCGACGCCGGTGGCGAAGCCCATCGCGTCGAAGTCACGGCCCGCCACATCCCGGCGTCGCCCGACGGCACCGACCCGGTTGATGGCTGGTACGACATCTCGGTCCGCGACAACGGGGTGGGGTTCGACCCGAAGCATGCCGGCACGATGTTCGACCCGTTCATGCGGCTTCACACCACGGCCGAGTTTGCCGGCACTGGTGTTGGCCTCTCGGTGTGCCGCCGAATCGTCGAGCGCCACGATGGCGAGATCTCGGCCACCAGCACGCCGGGGGAAGGCGCGGCATTTCTCGTGCGTCTTCCCACGTCGCTTCACGATGTCGATTCCCCTGACGATGCGTTCGACGAGCAGGAAGCTCTGAGCGTCGAACATACGATCATCGACACTGAGGCAGCCTAGAAACCATCGCCCGGTAGGGTCTGAGGCATGCCCGATATCAACGACGTCAAGTCCTTCCTCGCTTCCGAAACCGGCCTCGCCACCATCAGCACAACCCAGGCCGATGGTCGAGTGCTCTCAAGCGTCGCCAACTGCGGCGTCGTCAACCACCCGGTCACCGGCAAGGAGTGCGTTGCCCTGGTGTCGATGGGTAGCGCGGCGCGCAACGGACACGTTCGGCGCGGCTCCCAAATGACCATCTCCGCTCGTCGGGGTTGGAACTGGGTTTCGGCGACCGGCCCAGCGGAGCTCATTGGCCCCGATGACCCCCAAGACGGTATCGACGCCGAAGGTCTCCGAATCCTCCTGCGCGACATCTTTACCGCAGCAGGCGGCACCCACGACGACTGGGACGCCTACGACAAGGCGATGATCGACGAAGGCAGAGTTGCGGTGTTCGTCGAACCCGATCGCATTCTGGGCCGAGGCACAGCATCGTAGCTCGACTTACTCCGGGTTGAAGATGGCCTTCATCTGCTCGCCGGTGAAACGGTGCACACCCTCCGCATAGTTCTTGCCGTTCTGCACGTAGAACGCCGCGTTGGCGATGTTGGCCTTGGAGTTGTCGCGAGTGCCCACCACCTTCGCCGGCACACCAGCGATGATGCTGTCGGGCGGAAACTCGGAGTTCTCGGTGACGATGGAGTGACCGGCCACGATCGAGTTATCGCCGATGACCGCCCCGTCCATGATGGTTGCGTTGATACCGATCAGGCACCGGTCGCCGATGGTGCAGCCGTGGATGGTGGCGTGGTGAGTGATGGAACAATCATCGCCCACGATGGTGGGCGAGAACGCCCCCACATGCACCATCACGAAATCCTGGATGTTGGTACGAGCACCGATCTGCACTTTGTAGGTCTCGCATCGCATCACCACATGTGGCCACACCGACGATTCGGCGCCAATCGACACCTTGCCGTAGAGGAGCGCGGTTTCGTGTACATACGCGCTGTCCTCGATCGAAACGTCGGGTCCGATAAATCCTTCAGCCATTGCGGGCTCGGTTCTTGTTGGCGAGTCCGCGCACTGCCGCCTCGACCACCGAGGCGTATCGGGGTTGGCACTTCTCGAGCCAGGTGGGGTCGTCGTCGTTGAACGCGGCCCGAACCTGATTGCGGATAGCCAGCGCATCAGAGGCAGTCGGGTCGCCATGCGCATGCAGCACCGCGTCGGCCCGCAGACTCTGGAGCACTGACACCGTGTCGACGGTGCCGTATTCGATGGCCACTGCTGTCACGTCGGTGTTGGGCGCCATGTCCGGAACCGCACTGAGCCAATCGCCCTCCAGGGGTGCCGACACGCTGTTGCCGCCCTTATGGCACGTCACCTCTCCAAACCATTCGCACTGGCGTGCGTAGGTGTCGCTTTCCGGCTCAGCCGAGCTGATGAGCTCGCCAAAACCCCAGGGCCCCAACCCGGTGTGCAGATCGACGACCGCTGCCCTCGCAACGCCAGCCAGCCGCCGGCCGAGGAACTCGCGCACCCAGCGATGCGACCACACGGGCTCGGTGCCGCCATAGAAGATGCCGGTCGGATAGGTGTATTGCCCACCCGAGATCGTCTGCTGGAACGACGCCATCCCCGCTTGCTCAAGCTCACCCAACAGTGCAGCGAGCGTGCGCTCTTGTTCATCCGCACTCCAGCTGGAGGGAACCAGAACGTCGGCCAAGGGGCCATAGCCGTCGTTGCCTGGCGGTGACTGCGACCAGTCGATGAAGTTGCGATTGAGGTCGACGTTGTCTTCGTTGACCCGCCGCACCCAAGAGAAGCCATAGGGATTGAGGGCATGAAGAAACACCATGGTTGGCCCATCAGGCGAGTTCGGCTGTTCAGCGAGCTGGTCAAGGTGGTGTCGCTGGAGTGCAGAACCCAGGTAGCCCTCGACGCCGTGGGTGCCCGACACCACAATGACCACCGCCTCATTGTCGGCGGGCCCCACCTCGGCCACGTCGATCGCCAACTCCTCGCCGTCCATTCCCGCAAGCGGGTGGGGCGATGAGTCGATCCGGGCACCCGCGCCGCTTGCGGCCTCGAGAAACGATGCTCGGGCCTGGGCATAGGATTTACTGAGCGGCGCGATCATGTCGGGCACACTAACCGCGGCGGGCGAAGCCACCATCACTGTTGGCTTCACTGTTGATTGCGCTGGGTGATGGAGCGGACCGGCTTTGGCGT
>CAZGVQ010000075.1:7032-10545 GCA_964529355.1 uncultured Acidimicrobiales bacterium | reverse complement strand
GCCGAGGACGGCCTGGCCTTCTTCGGCGTCGACGATCGCGGCCTCGACAAGCCGTCGCGCGGGCTGCTCGAGTCGGTGTGTGTCCGTTTCGAGGGCGGACCGGTTGGGCTCAAGACCTTGTCGATCAGCGTCTCAGAACCCACCGAAACGGTCGAGGACGTCTACGAGCCATACCTGATTCAACAGGGGTTCCTGATGCGGACACCCCAGGGTCGAGTTGCCACCGCTGCGGCATGGAAACACCTGGGCCTGGTTGCGCCGCAGGCCGCGACCGATCCGGAACCACCGATGGGATTGTTCGACGACCAGGGCGACGCCTAAGTCGCTCGTGGTGAGTTCTGCGTCGGATTTCGACTACCGGCTGCCGGCGGAAAACATCGCGCAGCATCCGGCCGAGCATCGTCCCGACTCTCGTCTGCTGGTCGATTGTGGGCTGAGTGTGTCGGGCTCGTCGGAGGTTGAGCACCGGACCATGGCCGACCTTCCCTCGCTGGTTGGAGCGGGCGATGTTGTGGTGATCAACGACACCAAAGTCATCCCAGCCCGGCTCCGGTTGCGGCGAGAAACCGGTGGCGCCGCCGAGGTTCTCCTGCTCGAACCTCGTGGCGACGGAAGCTGGGAAGCGCTGGTCCGACCCAGCAAGAAACTGCCACCGGGAACGCAGCTTGACGTTGCCCCGGGCTTCGCAGTGCGGATCGACGACGTGCTCGATGGCGGCAAACGGCTGGTGACTCTGGAAACCGCTGGCTCGATCGAGGCTGCGCTCGAAGCCTCGGGCGAGCTTCCGCTTCCGCCCTACATCACCGAGACGGTTCGCGACATGGCCCGCTATCAGACGGTCTATGCCACTCATCCCGGCTCGGTCGCGGCGCCCACCGCCGGGCTACATCTCACCACGTCGGGTATCGAGGCAATGAAGGCCCGGGGAGCCAAGGTCTGTCGGGTGCAGCTCACGGTTGGTCTCGATACCTTCCGGCCATTGAACGACGGGTCGCTCGATGACCACGAGATGCACACCGAGGCGTACCGGGTTCCCGCCGACACCTGGGAAGCCATCGCTGGCGCAACGCGAGTGGTGGCCGTGGGAACCACGGTGGTTCGGGCGCTCGAATCGGCGGCGGCCCGAGGTGAACTCGAGGGGCGCACCGACCTGTTCATTCGGCCACCGTTTGCGTTTCAGGTGGTCGACGCACTGCTGACCAACTTTCATCTCCCCAAGTCGACCCTGTTGGTGATGATCGAGGCGTTTATCGGGCCCCGATGGCGCGAGCTCTACGCGCTGGCGATCGACGACGGGTACGCGATGCTGTCCTTCGGCGACGGCATGTTCCTCACGAGACAACACCACTAGGCAACAAGAAGCCTCGCGAACTCATCAAGTCGGCGCCGCGGAATGCCGTTACATGCGACATGACCCGTGGAATGATTGAAGTGGTCCAGATTCGTGGCATCGACGTGAAGGTGGGCGACGTTGTGCATGCCCGACCGGACGAGATGCTCGGATGGTTTCTGGTGGACAAGGTGGCCGCGCTTCCCAACGGGATGATCGCGGTGACCGACGAGAGCGAAATCAACGGCTTCCTGGCCGAACCGCTGGGAATCGTTGGACTGCAGATCATGGTGCCCCTGGCTGGGGCAAGCCACCCGCCGGCTCCCGGACACGGTCCGGCGTCGGCTTCTGATCAGGCCAAGGAGGCCGCTGAGGCCGCAGACGCTGAGGCCGCCGCACAGGAAGCACAGCAAGCACAGGAAGCACAGCAAGCACAGCAAGCACCAGCGCCGCAAGCGCCAGCAGAGCAGGCAGTGCCCGCCGCACCTCCGGCAGCTGTCGCTCAGCCGGCCCCGGCCAACGAGGCTGCGCCCGCGGAGGCCGCCGCTCCCGAAGCAGCTGGCTCGAGTCTCTTCGCGTAGACCGCTCCGGTACTCCTGGGCTTCGGCCGTCAGGTGAAATCGGGAAGGCGTGTGGAATGGTTGGTGTATGCGCGCCAGCTTCGCTCTTGAAGGCTCTGACGGTTCGGCTCGTGCTGGCCGGGTAACCACCGCACGAGGGTCTTTTCCGACCCCGTGTTTCATGCCGGTTGGTACCCGCGGTGCGGTGCGACATCTCACCTCGCACGACCTGGTGGCACTCGATGCGCACGTGGTGCTCGGCAACACCTACCACCTCATGTTGCGGCCGGGTGCCGACACCGTCGAGGCGCTCGGCGGACTCCACGGATTCACCGCGTGGGATCGACACATCCTCACCGATTCGGGCGGTTACCAGATCTTCTCGCTCGAGCCACGAGTCGACGACGAAGGCGCCGAGTTCAAGTCGGTCTACGACGGGTCGCGTCACAAACTCACCCCCGAGTCAGCGGCCTCCATCCAGGGACAGTTGGGGGCCGATATCCAGATGGTGCTCGACGTCTGCCCCGGCCTTCCGGCTCCCACCGAGGTTCTGCGAAACGCGGTCGACACGAGCGCGGCATGGGCCCAGCGCGCTCGAGACGCGTTTCTGGGCGGCGGAACCGTCGATCGGCAGAGTCAGTTCGGCATCGTGCAGGGCGGAACCGACATCGACCTGCGAATCGAGAGCACCCATCGCACGTTGGAGGTCGGGTTCGACGGCTACGCGGTTGGCGGCTTGTCGGTGGGGGAGAGCCAGGGCGAGATGGTCGAGGCGCTCGGGGTCGTTACCGAACTGTTGCCGTCCGACCAACCCCGCTACTTCATGGGGCTCGGCGATCCGGTGGGCATCGTCGAAGCGGTTGCAAACGGTGTGGACATGTTCGATTGTGTGCTGCCCACCCGGCTGGCCCGCCATGGCACGCTGCTTACGTCTGCCGGACGCACCAACCTCACCCGAGCCGAGTTCCAGCAAAGCGACGAGCCGCTCGACCCGGATAGCCCCGACAGTCCAGCAGCGCCCTGGTCGAAGGGCTACCTGCGCCACCTGTTGATGGTGAAGGAACCAACGGCGGCGCGGGTGCTGACCCTGCATAACCTGTGGTGGCTCCTACGCTTTGTTGATGACCTGCGAGCGGCGGTTCTCGAACAACGATTCGACGAGTTCCGCGCCGCGGTTCATAAAACCTGGGCGTAGCGAAAAACCAGGTGCCCGTGGCACAGCAGCGGACCTGTGGGCCTATAGGCTCTATCGGTCCGGTGAAAGGAGCCGATTCTCATGGGTCAGCTGATCATTCTGGCGGTATTTGCCGTCCTGATGTACGTGCTGTTGATTATGCCGCAGCAACGGCGAATGAAGGCACAGCAGGCATTGCTGTCGAGCCTCAGCGAGGGCGATCACGTCCTCACCAACAGCGGTGTGTACGGCAACATCGTCGAGTTCGAGGGCACCGTTGTGTGGCTCGAGGTCGCCAAAGGTGTCGAGATCAAAGTGGCAAAGGACGCGGTGACCGCAGTCATCGGTGACCCCGCCGACGACAGTGCTGGTGACGAAGACAAACCGGTGAAGAAGTCACGCCTCGAGAAGTTCCAGGAATCGCTGGAAGGTACCTCTTCGGACGACGC
>CAZGVQ010000075.1:4180-6932 GCA_964529355.1 uncultured Acidimicrobiales bacterium | reverse complement strand
GACGACGCCGATCTCGACGACGCAGATCTCGATGACGTCGTGGATGCGGACGGCGAATGAGTCGACGGCAGCTGGTCTACATGATCGGCATCACCGTGCTGGCCATCGCCGGACTTATCGCAACGCTAGGGGTCGGAAACGAGCCGCTGCTCGGTCTCGATCTTCAGGGCGGGGTCGAGGTGCGCTATCAGGCCACCGAAGAGACCACCACCGAAAGTCTCGATCAGGCGGTCGAGATCATCCGAAGCCGAGTCGACAGTCTGGGTGTGGCCGAGCCCGAAATCTCTCGCGTTGACGACGGCATCCTGGTGCAGCTTCCTGGTGTGGAAGACACCGATCGGGCCCTCGAGTTGGTCGGTGCAACCGCCGAGCTTGAGTTCCGACCCGTGCTGGCCCGATTCAACCCCGAAGCCAGCCTGTCCGACTTCGGCATCGACGATCCCGTGCAGTTCTACGACGATGCTATCGCCGCCAGCCAAACCACGCTGCCACCCGTCGACGGCGCTGATGTCGATGAGACCGAGGAAGAGACCGACGAAGAGCCGATTCCAACCACCACGACGACGATCCTTGAAACCGACGAAGAGAAGATCGCCTTTGTCGAGGAGCAGTTTGGCCTGGGTGCCTCGCCGCGTCTCACCGATCTGACCGACGACGATGGCACCACCAACGTCGTCGTGGCCGAATTCGATTCGGAGAACAACGAGGTCTCGCGCTATGAGCTTGGACCGGTTGGGCTGGTGGGCGAGTCGCTTTCCGACGCTTCGGCGACGCTGCAGGGTGTCGAGTGGTCGGTGAACATCGAGTTCAAGGCGGGCGCCGAGGGTATCGATGGTTTCAACGTCATCGCTTCTGAGTGCTTCAACCGCGAGATCACCTGTACCGGCGGTTCGGTGGCCATCGTCCTCGATGGCCGGGTCATCAGCGCCCCGCAGGTCAACGCCGCCGAGTTTGAGCGCGACAGGGTCAACATCACCGGTGGTCCGTTCACCGAGCAGGAAGCCCGCGACCTCGCGGTGGCCCTGCGATTCGGTGCACTTCCGGTGGAGCTCGAGCCCGAGCAGCAGCGGGTCGTGTCGGGTTCGCTCGGTGAAGATGCGCTTACCGCAGGGCTTATCGCCGGTCTTATCGGGCTCGCGCTCGTGGCGGTCTTTGTGACCTGGTACTACCGGGTGCTCGGCCTGGTGGCCATGTTCAGTCTTCTCCTCTCCGGCGCGCTGCTCTGGACCATCATTTCGTACCTTGGAAGTACCCAGGGTCTGGCGCTGACGCTGGCCGGCATCACCGGGCTGATCGTGTCCATCGGTGTCTCGGTGGACTCGAACATCGTCTATTTCGAGCACCTCAAAGAAGACATGCGCAACGGTCGCACGCTCGGCTCATCGGTCGAGCGGGCGTTCCCCATTGCGTTCAGCACCATCGTCAAGGCCGACGTGGCATCGCTCATCGCTGCGGTGCTTCTGTATGCGCTCACCACGGGAGCGGTTCGGGGCTTTGCCCTCTACCTTGGCTTGGCGACCCTGCTCGACCTGGTGGCCACGTACTTCTTCATGGGGCCGGCCGTGAAGGTTCTGGCAGAACGATTCGATGAAAACCCCAGAGCGTTCGGCGTTGGAGCGCTCGCAGCAGCAGGAGAGTCAGCATGAGCACCCTGGGCGACATCTTCAAAGGGTCCAACAACATCGACTTCCCCAAGATGTGGAAGACCGCGGCCATTGGTTCGCTGGTGTTGATCCTCATCAGCCTCGGGGCGTTTTTCTTCCGGGGCCTCAACCTCGGTATCGACTTCGAGGGCGGTACCTCCTTCGAGGTGCTGTCGCCCGGCACGTCGGTGGCTGAGGCCCGCGACTTCCTGGCCGATTTTGATGCCGACGACGCCAAGATTCAGATCGTCGACGAAGACACGCTTCGCATCCGCTCCGACGTTGAAGACCCCGACCTCGCTGCCGAGATCCGCACCGAGCTTGCTGCGCTGGGCGAAGTCACCGGATTCGAATCGGTGGGTCCAACCTGGGGCGAGGAAATCACCGAGAAGGCCACCCGGGCGCTGCTGTTCTTCTTCGCAGCGATCGCCATTTACATCTCGGTTCGTCTCGAGTGGCGAATGGCTATCGGCGCGTTGGTCGCGGTGATCCATGACCTCATCATCAGTGTGGGTATCTACTCGGTCTTTCAGTTCGAGGTCACCCCGGCCACCGTGATTGCCTTCCTCACCATCATGGGTTACTCGCTCTATGACACGATCGTCGTGTACGACAAGGTGCACGAGGTCACGGGCCGGGTCGGAGCCACCGGCAAGTACACCTATACCGAGATGATGAACCTGGCGCTGAACCGGGTGATCATGCGCTCGCTCAACACCACCATCACGTCGGTTCTGCCGGTGCTGTCGATGCTTCTCATCGGTGCGTTCCTCCTCGGTGCAGTGACCCTGCAGGAGTTTGCCATCGCCTTGCTGGTTGGCCTCATCGTCGGCGGTTACTCGTCGCTGTTCGTGGCTTCCTCGCTGGTGGCCTGGCTCAAGGAGAAGGAACCGCGGCACACCGAAGTGCGCGAGAAACTTGAGGCTCGGGGTCTGCTCGACGGCACCCGGACCGTCGACAACGACGATGCAGTGCTCGGCACGACCCCTCGTCGCAGCTCTGGCCGGGCCGTAAAGACCGCATCGGCTGGCACGGCGCTAAAGGAACGCCCGGCCAAGCCGGCGTCCGAAGCCAAGAAGTCAAAGAAGAGCGACAAGGCCGACAAGGCC
>CAZGVQ010000075.1:0-4080 GCA_964529355.1 uncultured Acidimicrobiales bacterium | reverse complement strand
ACAAGGCCGACAAGGCCAAGAAGGCTGACAAGGTCGCCGAGACCGAGAAGTCGAGCAAAGCCAAGAAGGTCAGCAAAGCCGACGAGGCCAGCAAAGCCGAGAAGTCCGACAAGCCCGAGAAAGCCAAGAAGCCAACGCCCCCCACCAGCGGTGGCTCGATTCCCCCACGACCTCGCAAGAAGAAGAAGCGGTAGCCAATGACCGATACCGCCTGGCTTCGCGATCTCGTCCGTATCATCCCCGACTACCCAAAACCTGGGGTGAGCTTCAAAGACATCACTCCGCTGCTCGCCGACGCCGACGCATTCCGATTCTCCGCCGACGCGCTGGCCGATCGCTTCTCGGGATCTTCGGTCGATGCGGTCATCGGCGTCGAGGCTCGGGGTTTCATCACTGGAGCCCCCGTTGCCTACCGCATTGGTGCCGGGTTCATACCGGTTCGCAAGGCAGGCAAGCTGCCCTATGACACGGTGTCGGAGGACTATTCGCTCGAGTACGGCATCGACCAGCTCGAAATGCACGTCGACGCAATCTCGGCCGGTCAGAACATCCTCGTCGTCGACGACGTTTTGGCCACCGGCGGAACCGCAGAGGCCACCGCGAAACTGGTACAGCAGGCCGGGGCCAACGTGGTGGGCTTTGGCTTCTGGATCGAACTGGCGTTTCTCAGCGGGCGTGCCAAGCTGGGGGATGTACCCGCAACATCGCTGATCACCTATACCGACTAGCCGACGCCGGAGTCGCCGTGTTTCCCAGTGCTCGAGTTCTGCCGTGGCGCCGCCACAGCGAATCGCTTCACGGGGAGTTCGCGTCGCTGCTCGAGACCTTTCATCACCATTACCCCGACGAGGACACCACAGCGCTTCACCGGGCCTTTGAGATCGCCGAGACCGCCCACCACGGCCAAACTCGAAAGTCAGGCGAGGCCTACATCCACCACCCCGTGGCGGTTGCCCGCCTGGTGGCCGATCTGGGGTTCGACGCAACGTCGGTGATGGCAGCCATGCTCCACGATGCGCTCGAGGATACGTTGGTGACCCGGGACGAGCTGGTAGCCGAGTTCGGCGAAGACCTGGCGATGATCGTCGATGGCGTCACCAAGCTCGACCGGGTGCACTTCGATAGCAAGGAAGAGCAGCAGTCAGCATCGATGCGAAAGATGATGGTGGCCATCGCGCAGGACGTGCGGGTGCTCATCATCAAACTCGCCGACCGGCTCCACAACCTTCGTACTATCGCCGCGCTGCCCGAATGGAAGCAGGAACGCACGGCTCGCGAGACCCTCGACGTGTACGCACCGCTTGCCAACCGCATGGGCATGAACCTGATGAAGCAACAGCTCGAGGATCTGTCATTTTCGGCGTTGCACCCGAAGCGCTTCAGCGAGATCGACCAGATGGTCACCGAGCGCGACCCCGAGCGCGACATCTTCCTCCAGCAGGTGCTGGGTGCGGTGGAGCACGAACTCGAGAAGCTCGGTATCGAAGCCGCGGTATTTGGGCGACCGAAGCACCTGTGGAGCATCTACGAAAAGATGGTGGTCAGAGGCCGCTCGTTCGACGACATCTACGACCTGGTGGGTATCCGGGTGGTCGTGCCGTCGGTACGTGACTGTTACTCGGCGCTCGGGTCGATTCACGCGATGTGGAATCCCGTCCCGGGGCGTTTCAAGGACTACATCGCGATGCCCAAGTTCAACTTGTACCAGTCGCTTCACACCACTGTCGTGGGCCCGTCGGGCCGACCGCTCGAAATTCAGATCCGCACCCGCGAGATGAACGATCGAGCCGAATCAGGGATCGCTGCACACTGGAAATACAAGGGGCAGGATCAACTCGACGACAAGGGTTGGCTCAACCGGATCCTCGACTACGAGGAGGACAGCGACGGCGCGGTCTACATGGACAACCTTCGGGTCGACCTCGACCCGGACGAGGTGTATGTGTTCACCCCCGACGGCGAGGTCATCACGCTGCCCGTCGGAGCCACCACCGTCGACATGGCCTATGCGGTCCACACCGAGGTTGGTCACTCGTGCATCGGCGCCCGGGTCAACAACAAGCTCGTGCCCATCGAGACCCGCCTTACCTCTGGCGACACCGTGGAAGTGGTTACCTCCAAAAACGTTGAGGCCGGCCCATCGCGTGACTGGCTGACCTTCGTGGTCAGCCACCGGGCCAGCTCGAAGATCAGGCAGTGGTTCCTGCGCGAGCGTCGCGAAGACGCTCTGGTCAATGGTCGCGACGACATGTCTCGGGCTATCCGCCGGGCCGGTCTTCCCGTGCAGAAGATGCTGGGCAGCGACCTGCTGCTCGAAGTGGCGACCGCGATGAACTTTGCCGATCTCGACCACCTGTACGGTGCGGTCGGTGAAGGCCACGTGACAGCGAAGGCGGTGGTCGAAAAGCTCAAGCGACAACTCGAGGAGCCGGACGGGGCGACCTCCGAGCAGCTGCCCACCACGGCGATCCAACCGCGCCACCATCGACGCACCGCCAATGTGGTGGGGGTGCATGTCGAAGGCCTGCCCGATGTCATGGTGCGGCTCGCGCAGTGCTGCGCGCCGGTGCCTCCCGACGAGATCATGGGTTTTGTGACGATGGGTCGCGGCGTGTCGGTGCACCGGGCCGACTGCACCAACGCCGACTCGTTACTCACCCAAACCGAGCGACTCATCGATGTCGACTGGGATCTTGCGCACGGCGCGGAGTTTGTGTCGTGCATCGAGGTGAAGGCCCTTGACCGCAGCTACCTGCTCAATGATCTCACCGGTGTGCTCTCGGAAAGCCAGATCAATATCTGTGGTGCCTCCAGCGAAACCGGCGCCGATCGGGTAGCCAGATTCCGCTTCGAGATCGAAGTGGGCGATATATCCCAGCTCAACGACACCCTCCGACGCCTCCGCTCAGTAGACGGCGTCTATGAGGTCTACAGAACCATGGGCTCCAACATCCGTTCCTAGCCAGCGAAAAGAAGTGGTGAAAACCTGTAGGAAATTAGGCAGGCGTGTCTGGGAACGGTAGTGGGCCGAGTCTGCGGGTCCAGCGGAACCGTACGAGGAGCGACAGGATGACCACGCCGATTGCGGCGATTGCTCCGTAGAAGGTTGCGGCTTCGATTGCCTGATCGATGGCGTCCTGGCGGGCGACGATGGTGCCATCCTGCCAGTCGAGCAGCGGCAGGGTGGCGTAGTAGGCGGCTGGCCCCACCGAGAGTACCGACAGGAGCAGCACGATCGACTGGCCGACCTGTTCGTGAGCCCGGCGGGTGATGAGGGTCGCGACCGCCAACAGTACCGCCATGGCGATTGCCGTTCCGATGACCACGGCGGCGAGTTCGGGAACGATCTGTACCAGCGAGCCGGTGAGGCTCGGAGCTGCCCAATGGTCGATCGGTCGGCGGATCCACGTGCCGTCGGCGTTTCCGAGGAGGAGGCCGTCTTCGGCGGTGGCCGCCACCACGGCCTGTTGGCGCTGATCGCGAGTGTCGGTGGTGTCGATGATGGCCATATCGACGATGGTGGGGTAGTCGATGGGAGCGAACCGTTCGCGACCTTCGGGGAGTGAGAAATCGGTGGCCCAGGTGAGGCCCGCATCGTCGGAGCGTTCGATGGTTTGATCGACGGCGCGCCAACAGGTCTGGTCCGAGCACACTTCGAGCGCCGCGACCAGTTGGACGTCGGAGGCCTCGAATCCGAAATTGGGGTCATCCGGGTCGTCCGAGCCGTACCGCTCGGGGGCCAGAATCTCCCAGGTGCTGCCGGCGTTCTGGCTTTCGACGACGCTGTACCAGAGCTCGCCTTCGGATCGGGCGGTCAAGGTGGAGTCGTTGACTTCGATGTCGGCGATAGGGCCCGTGGTCCGGTTGCCACATGCGCTCAGGAGAATCGCGACGCCAAGCAGGAGTGGGAGGAACGCAGAACGCGAACGGGATGCACCGTTGCTAGCTGTTGGAAAGAGGGTTCGCACAAGTTTGAGGAAAGAGAGAAGAGGGAGAGAGAAAGAGAGAGAAGCGATAGAGGTCGGTGGGGTAGTGGTGGAGAAAGTACTGGGGTTGGGGGGTGCCGGTGGATTCCGGTGC
>CAZGVQ010000074.1:0-10633 GCA_964529355.1 uncultured Acidimicrobiales bacterium | reverse complement strand
CACCATGAGCGTTGGGATGGCGGCGGCTACCCGCTGGGGCTCGCTGGCAAGGACATCCCGTTCTCCGCCCGAATCGTCGCGGTTGCCGATGCTTATGACGTCATGACCAGCACTCGGTCATACAAAAAGCCGCTTCCACCCGAAGTCGCCCGCGAAGAAATCGCCAACAACGCCGGAAGCCAGTTCGACCCCGAGGTGGCGCGAGCCTTCCTCAATATTGGATTGGGCGATCTTCGTCGGGCCACCGGACCGCTGGCCTGGCTCGCCAGCCTGCCGGGCATCCGCAACGTACCAATCGGCAACACGGTCTCCCCGGTCGTCGGCCCCATCGCCACCCAGGTCAGTTCGGCCGTCGTCGCGGTAGCGGTCGCTGGCGTCGGTGTCCTTACCGGAACCGCCGATCCGGCTCCCCAGCTCGCCTTTGCGAGCCCGGTCGAGATCGTCGAGGCCAACAACATCGAGGCGCGAGAGGACGATCGCAGTATCAGTGGCGCCATCATCGCCTCCGGTGACGGACCTTTGACGGTGACCGTCATCACGGCACCAGAGAACGGCACGATCGAAGACATCCGCCAAGTCAACGACCCGACTGCCGATGCGACATCGTTCGACTACACCTACGACCCGGCGCCCGGATTCACAGGAACCGACTCGGTCACTGTCGAAGTCTGTGACGAGGTCAACACCTGTGTCACTGAGACCATCAACATTCTTATCGAGGATGTTGAGAACCGTCCGCTGAGCCCCGACCAGTCAGCCGCAGTCGAGGAAGGCGGCGCCGCTGTCCTCTCGCTGCCTGACGAAGCCGTACCGGTCGACGAGGGCGGCACGGCCGTCAATGGCGCAACCGAGGTTCCGGGCGGCCCGGTGTTCACCCAGGTGGCCGGTACGCTCAGCGGCCTGTTGCAGGCGTCAGACCCCGACGGCAACGCGCTCGACATTTTCATCGTCCAGGACAGCGTGACCAATGGTACGGCCCAGGTGATCGGTCGCTCCATCGTGTTCACCCACGACGGAACCGAGACGACCCAGGCAACAGTGCGGTACTCGGTATCGGACGGGCGGACGAGTTCGCTTCCGGGCACCATCACCTTCCAGGTGCAACCCCTCAACGATGCACCCGTGGCCGAAGATGATTCGATCTCTGTTCAAGGCGGTGCGACGTCGCTGATCTCGGGAAGCGAACTGACCGACAACGACCGCGACATCGACAGCTCAACCCTGACGGTTACCGGTGCATCAGGCGCTGACCACGGCGCTCTCACCGTCACCGGTGGATCGGTCCGCTACGAGCACGACGGGTCATCAGCAACCACCGACTCGTTCACTTACACCGTTGCCGATGGAGCCGGCGGCACCGCCACAGCGACCGTCCAGGTAACCATCACGCCAGCTGCCACGACCACCACGACGGCACCTCTTGGGGTTCCAACAACGACGACCGCACCGACAACTTCGGCCGCACCCACCACCACGGTGACGCCGACGACGACGGTTCCGCCCACCACCACAGTTCTGCCCACGACGACGACCACGACCACGACCACGACGACGACCACCACCACCCTTCCGCCGAATCAGCCGCCCACCGCTCAGAATCAGACATTCTCGACACCCGAGAACGGTGCCGGCGGGTCAGCGGTTGGCACGGTAAGCGCCACCGATCCCGAGGGCGGGCCGCTCAGCTTCGCAATAACCGGGTCGCCCGGCCCGTTCGTGATCAACCCCGTCACCGGCGATATATCGCTTGCCCCCGGAGCGGCTCTGGACTTCGAGAACCAGTCGTCCTTCGTGCTCACGGTGGCGATTACCGACAATGACGGCGCAACCACGACCGCCTCGGTCGTCATAAACGTTGCCGATGTGAACGAAGCGCCCCTGACAACGGCACCAACGCTGAGTTTCGACGAGAACCAGCCGGCCGGTCCCGTAGGAAGCGCGGCCACCAACGATCCGGACGGAGACTCGCTCGCCTACGCAATCCTCGCCGGCGACCCGTCGGGTCTCCTCTCGATTTCGCCCACCGGCGTTCTCAGCACCACCGGGCCGCTCGACTACGAACTCCAGACCACCTTCTCTCTCACCATCGAGGCCACCGACCCAGGCGGCCTCGCCGCCACGTATAACGCGGTGGTCAACGTCGTCGATCTCAACGAGGCTCCGTTCGTTCCCGCCGCTCAATCCGTGTCGATCGCCGAAAACCAGCCGGCCACCGTCGTGGCTTCGGTTGCAACCACCGACCCCGATGGCGATAGTCCGCTCACCTACAGCATCGATGCCGGCGACCCCAGCGGGTTCTTCACCATCTCCCCCACGGGTGATATAAGCACGACCGGACCGATCAACCACGAGCAGGACCCGGCCTTCGGTCTGACGGTGGGCATCACGGATCCGGACGGGCTCACCAGCCTGACCCCCGTGGCCGTCACGATCGGCGATGTGAACGAATCGCCATCGGCAGGAGTTCTCAGCACCAACGTCGACGAAGGCGACTTCTTCACCTTCGACATCGCGCCGCTGCACACCGACCCCGATGCCGGCGACAGCTTCACCATCACTTCGGTGAACAATCAGGGCGCGTTTGCCACGAGCACCACCGCAAGTGGCACCGTGATCACCTACACCCACGACGGCAGCGAGACGATCGCGGACACGGTGAGCTACACGATTACCGACAGCGGCGGGCTCACCGCCAGCGGTGTCATCAGCGTGACGATCGTTCCGCAGAACGACCCACCGGTTCCGGTGGCCAGCCCAACCGTGCTCACCATCATCGAACATCATCCGCTGGGTTCGACCGGGCAGTTCGTGGCCGTCACCGACCCCGACGACAGCTCGCATACCTTCACTCCCAACTCTGCTCCGGTGTCCTACATCCATCTCGACTCCGCGACCGGTGAGCTCATTGTTGACGACCCCGCTCTGCTCGATCTCGAAGGCGGCTTCACCAACGGCGGCTCGGCGATCGTCGACGTCTTTGACGGTGTCAACACCGTGCCGGTCACCGTCATCGTCAACCTCATCCCGGTAAACGAACCACCGGTGTTCGAGACCGGCTACGTCATCGCCGTGCCCGAAAACGCTCCGGCGGGCACTCCTGCAACCTCGGGAACAGTCGCCACCGACCCAGAGGGTGGCATCACCTTCACGATGAACCCCACGACCGGCCCGTTCACCATCGACCCCACAACCGGTGCAATCACCACGACCCGCCCGATCGACTTTGAGACCGAGGGCCCCTTCAACTACACCGTCACCGTCACCGACAACGGCACGCCCGCACTCACCGACACCGACACCATCACCATCTCGGTTACCGACCTTCCAGAGAGTCCGGTAGTGATTCCGGCCACCTTCACCGTCTCTGAGGCCCAGGGCACGCCGTTCACGTTGGGCGAGGTTGCCTGGACCGATCAGGACTCGCCAACCCACACGTTGGCGATCATCAGCGGAAACACCGACCACGACGGTGATGGTGTCCTGCCCTTCTCAATCTTCCCCATCAACAACGACTTCGATACCACGCTCAGTCTCAACGACCCCGACGATGTCGTCTTCGGTGGCGACTTCGTGCTTGAGGTCCGGGCCACCGACGACTCCGGACTCAGCGGCACTGGGTTGGTCAACGTAAACGTCACACCTCGCTACAGCCTGTCGCCACAGGCCGGGACGCTGGTATTCAACGAGGTGCTCTGGGCCGACCAGGCCGAGAACAACGAATTCATCGAGATCTACAACCCCGGACCAAACCCCGTCGACATCAAGGGCTTCACCCTGGCCGATGTCGATGTGCCCAACGGCGAGACCGAAGCAACGTCGTTCAGCTTTACGTTCCCCGCCGGCAAAAACCAAACCACCACCAACATCATCCCCGCCGGAGGCTACGCCACGGTCTGGACCGGCAGCTTCGTTCCGCCAACCCAGATCTTCACGTTCCTCTCCAACTACGACGGACATGCGAACGCGCCGACGGCGGCGCTCTCCTCCACCGACGACCTCTATCTCTTTGACACCAACGGCGAACTCGTGGCCTTTATGGCCTGGGGCTATGACGGCGGCGGCTCACCACAATCCCACGACGTCGACGAAATCGGCACCCGACCACCGGCCAGCTTCGGACTGTGGGATGACGACCTCGCGGCCGAACGACTGATCGGCACCGGCCCGATCGTCCAACGACAATCGATCTCGTTGGCCCTCAACGGCGACCTGGCAGCCTCCAGAACTGCCAGCTGCTGGGAGATCACCGCGGACATTCCCGCCAACCACGCCACGTGCGCCAACGGCCCACGGACCACCTACGACAACGATCCGGTCGGCGGCCCGACCCGTATCGCTTCGGCCGGGGTCAACAACAACCTGCCCGTGGTGATCGACAACCTCGTCGTCAGCGAGTACGCCTCAGCCGATTCATCACCGGCTACCGGCGGGTTCATCGAGATCTACAACCCCACCAACGTCGCCGTCGACCTCTCGACCTATCAGCTTCAGATCAATACTGCGTCGGTCCCCAACGTGAACGTGCCCCTCAACGCTCACCTGCTGCTCCCCGGCCAGTACTACCTGCTCACCGACGCGGCGAACACCGCGTTGCCGGTTGCGGCCGATCAGACATACACGGGCGTCACGCTCGAACCCCAGACCGGTATTCGAATTCACGACAACCTCACCAGCACCGACGTCGACCAAGTCGGCAACGCTCAGGCTTACCTTCCAGGGCCGATACCCATTCTCGTCGCACCATTCGCGAGCGGATATCGCGAGCAGCAAGGTGTAACCGCACTCGAGCAGATCGCCGGGGTCAATATGTCGAACCAGCGCCGATCCTACGGGGCCGGAAGCTGTGTGGATGCCGCATCCACGCCAGAAAATAACCGGTTCGACTTCTTCAGGAGTTTCTCGCCCAACCCGCAGAACACCGGCACCGTCATCCGGTGTGATGCGATACCCACCGCCAACCCGGCGCCGGCGTCAGGCCTGGTTATCAGCGAGTTCCGTCCCAACGGGTTCCAGAACAACTTTGACGACACGGCCACGGTGTTCAACGCCGGCAACTCCCCCGTCAACCTCAGCGGGCACACGCTCCGCATCTGGCGTGAGGACCTCCACGATGCAAACGGCAACCAGCTGCCCGACCCCGGCGAGGCTTCGACGTCGCTGTACGGCTTTGGTCCCACAACCACGCTTCAGCCGGGCGAGCGATTCCGGGCCGCCCACACCTTCGCGAACAGCGGAACGACTGCGAGCGCCGACGGTTTCTTCTCCGGCAACATCGTCGACAACAACAATTCGGTACTGATGCTCGTCGATGCGGCGGGCAACGTCATCGATGAGGTCGCATTCGGAGGCGTTGCCGTGCATCCCACCAACCCGCTGCCGTACAGCTTCCAGTACCAGACTCGCTCCTGGATTCGCCGCCACAACGGCTGCCAGGACAGCAACATCCACCTCGACGACTGGGAGTTCAGCTTCTTTGCGCTCGAACTCGGATCATCGAGTCCCGCAACCCCCTGCTTCTAGGTACAACCCGTCGAGCTGGCTGTTCAGGGCCGGACAACTGAAAGCAGCCCTCGTCCGGTATGATTACCAACTGGCCACGGGACGTGGCGCAGCTCGGTAGCGCACCTCGTTTGGGACGAGGGGGTCGAGTGTTCAAATCACTCCGTCCCGACCATAGAAAGCGAAGAAGGCAGGCACAGGAGTGCCTGCCTTCTTCAAATTTTGCGGCTACCAAGGCATGTAAATTCGGTCACACGTGACCGAATTGACGGACCACTTCTAAGGTCGGCCCGTTGGACTGCCGTAACGTAAAGAACCGCGCGCGCGTTTCCCGCGATCTGAACACCTGAACCACAAGGCCGAGATGTCATCCCCCAAAATCGAGTCATCCGCGCTGCCCGAACCATCTCGCAAGGAACGGTTCACCGAAGAGTGGTTGTCCAACCCCCGCGCCGACCTCCTGTCGGGCCTGGTTGTCGCCCTTGCACTGATTCCTGAGGCCATCTCCTTTTCGATCATCGCCGGTGTCGACCCCAAGGTCGGCCTCTACGCCTCGTTCTCCATCGCCATCATCATCTCGCTTTCCGGTGGCCGATCCGGCATGATCTCGGCTGCCACCGGCGCCATGGCCCTCGTGCTCGTTCCTCTGGTGGAAGAACACGGTGTCGCCTACCTGTTCGGCGCAACCATTCTGGCCGGCTTCCTTCAGGTGATCTTTGGCTACCTGGGCATTGGCGAGTTGATGCGGTTCATCCCCAGAACCGTCATGGTTGGCTTCGTCAACTCTCTGGCGATCCTCATCTTTCTCGCCCAGATTCCCCATATCGTGCTGTCCGAGGCCGCCGACACAAGCCAGCTTCCGCTCAACCTGCTCTTCATCGTTCTCGGCCTCGGCATCATCTATGGCCTCCCGCGAATCACCAAGGCGGTACCTTCGCCGCTCGTCGCCATCGTCGTGCTGGCAGGAGCCGCACTGGTCATGGACCTGCGACTTCCAACCGTGGGCGACATGGGCGAACTGCCAAGCGCACTGCCCATCCTGAGCCTCCCCGAGATCCCCTTCACCCTGGAGACCCTCGGCATCCTGCTGCCTTTCGCCATCACGCTGGCGTTCGTCGGCCTTCTCGAATCTCTGCTCACCGCACAGCTTCTGGACGACCTCACCGACACACCATCGGATAAGAACCGTGAATCCCGTGGCCAGGGCGTAGCCAACATCTTCACCGGGTTCTTCGGCGGGATGGCCGGTTGCGCAATGATCGGCCAGTCGATGATCAACTACCGCACCGGCGGCCGTGGACGACTCTCCACATTGGCCTCGGGCGTCTTTCTGCTTATCCTCATTCTCGGCCTTGGCGATTGGGTGGCCCGCATCCCGATGGCCGCATTGGTGGCCGTGATGATCATGGTCTCGGTCGGAACCTTCAACTGGAACAGCATCAAGCTCCCCACGCTGCGATCAACGCCCCGTGTGGAGTCGGCGATCATGGCGGCCACCGTTGCCATCGTGGTCTTCACCCACAATCTGGCCTACGGCGTCGCCGCCGGCGTGGTGCTGTCGGCCATCATGTTCGCCCGCCATGTCTCTGGTGTCGTCAAGGTCACCAGCGTGGAGGATCCGGACGGCGTCGAGCGTCTGTACGCGGTCAGCGGCGAACTGTTCTTTGCCTCCACCAACGATCTTGTCTCCGCCTTCGACTTCGACGACGTCGATGCCGAGCTGGTCGAAATCGACCTCAGCAACGCCCGGATCTGGGATACCTCGGCGGTAGCGGCACTCGATGCGGTGGTTGCAAAATTCGCCGACCGCGGCATCGATGCGCAGCTGGTGGGACTCAACCCCCACGCCCAGACCTTGCACAGCGCAACCAGCGGCAAGGTCGCCGCCCACTAAGCAGCACGTCATCGGCGCGGCGAATTCGGGCCGGGCAAATCCCGACCCGAACCAACTCGCGTGATCTACAGCAGGCCTTCGAGCTTGTCGATTGCCATCGCCCAACCCTGGCCACCGGGTGAGTCAGCCGGAACACCGACATGGGTCATCACCATTCGGGTGCCACCATCGACACCGGTGAGTTCCACCACAACCTGGGTCGACATCGGCATACCGGGCGGCATGCCCATCTCTTCGGAGGTCTTCTCGTTGCCGTTTTCGTCGGACATCGCGTCGGTGTAAACCAGGCGTCCTGTGGGCTCGACCTCGAGAAACTCGCCCGTAAACCACATCTTCATCGGCCCGTCGGGTGTCTCCATCGCCATACAGATCAGCCGTCGACCACCAACCTTGACGTCCATCTCGGCGACCGGGATGGTTGCGCCCATTGGCCCGTACCATGACTTGAAATGGTCGGCATCGGTCCACATGGCCCATATCGTCTCGACCGGTGCAGCGAACGTTCGCTCGATCACCACCGAATCCTGCGCATCACTCATTACTGCTCTCCTTCTTCTTTGTTCTTCTTGGTTGACTTGTTGTGTTCGGCCGCCGACCCGACGAGCGTTTCGAGGTACCCGTCAAGCTGATCGAATCGCGACTCCCAGAGACCCCGGTAGTGCTCGGCCCAGGCGCTGACTTCGCCTAGCGGAGCCGCGTCGATAACACACGGCCGAAACTGCCCTTGTTGGCCTTGCACGATGAGACCGCTGCGTTCCAACACGCGGATGTGTTTGGAGATCGCCGGCATCGTCATGGCGAACGGCTCGGCCAGTTCGCCGACCGTCGCCGGCCCTTCGGCCAGCCGGGCCAGCATTGCTCGCCGGGTCGAGTTGGCGAGTGCGGCAAAGGTGGCGCTGAGCCGCTCCTCGTCATCTTCAGCTATGACAACCGCAGTCACCGTTCTCCCTTCACACCCAACCCATACTTAACAAACCCACACTTAACCACTTGGTAAATTAACTACAAGGTAAAGTAACGGACGAGGTTGTGCCTGTCCAGCCGGGATACGTTTGCGTCCATGAGTGAACCGAATGAGCTCTTTGACCTGAGCGGGAAAGTCGCAACGATCACCGGTGGAAGCAGAGGTATCGGCAAACAGGTTGCCATCGCCTTCGCCAAAGCAGGTGCCGACGTCGTCATCGCCAGCCGAAAGCTCGAGAACTGCCAGACCCTGGCCACCGAGATTGCTGACGCCACAGGCCAGCGGGCCCTGCCGGTGGCCTGCCATGTCGGCGACTGGGACGACTGCGATCGACTCACCGAAACCGTGTACGCCGAGTTCGGCCGATGCGACATCCTGATGAACAACGCCGGAATGTCGCCGCTCTACCCTTCACTGGTCGAGGTGAGCGAAGCACTCTACGACAAGGTGATGAACGTGAACCTTCGGGGCCCGTTCCGGCTCTCGGCAACGTTCGGAAAGCGGATGGCCGAAGGCGAAGGCGGCTCGATCATCAACGTCAGCTCAATCGCTGCCTCCCAGCCAACACCGATTGAAGCTCCCTACGGCGCGGCGAAGGCCGGCGTTCACGCACTCACCCAATCCTTCGCCCGCGAATATGCCCCCAAGGTCCGGGTGAATTGCATCATGCCCGGCCCGTTCCTCACCGATATCTCCGACGCGTGGGGGCCGGAACTCATCGAATCGTTGAACCAATCGATCCCGATGGGCCGAGCCGGACAACCCGAAGAAGTCGTGGGCGCAGCCCTGTACCTGGCCAGTGATGCCAGCTCCTACACCACCGGCGCAGTCCTCAAGATCGACGGCGGAACGATCTACAGCACGAGCTAGACAGAACACCTATGGAACTTCTTCTTATTCGCCACGGCCTCCCGCTTCGGATCGAAAACGATGACGGCACCGCCGCCGACCCTCCTCTGTCCGAGATCGGCCACCAGCAGGCTCAGGCCGTTGCGCAGTGGCTGGGCCCCGAAGCCATCGACTCGGTCTATGTCAGTCCACTCATCCGAGCACGCGAGACAGCCGCACCGCTCGAGCGACTGCTGTCCATCGAGGCGATCGTCGAGGACGACATCGCCGAGTACGACGCCGAAGAACCGAGCTACATCCCGATTGAGGAACTCAAACGCGACGACCCGGAGGCCTACCGCGAGTTCATCGCAAGCGGCGGGGCAATCGGCGATCCCGTTGCATTTCAGGCAACGGTGCTCGCGGCCATCGAAAAAATCGTGGCTCGACACCGGGGCGAGAACGTGGCGGTCGTCTGCCATGGCATGGTCATCAACGGCATTCTCGCCGATGCCGTGGGCCTGGAACCGGGCAATCTCATGGTCGCCGAACCCACCTACACCGGAGTCACCAGAATCGCCGCCTCCACCAAAGGCCACCGAACCCTACGAAGCTTCAACGAAACCGCACACCTGAGGTAGTTTCCGAAGCCGAAGTTAACCAAAGGTGCCAGGCACCTTTGGTTAACTCCGCCAGCTCCGGACGACCCTGGCACCAACTCTTGGTCTTGATACTGGCATGATGGTGTTGTGACCGATATTGATCATTCAGCGGGTGTCGATAACGCTGCTGTCGATGCTGAGAATCCTGTTGAAGAGGGATTCAGTAAGAGCATCGTGGTCAGCGCGGTCCGTTGTCTTCTCACCTACATCGTCTTCCCGTTCGTCACGCCGCTCATCTCGATTGCAGCCGACATCGGGCCATGGGTCGGCGTCACGCTTGGCACCTTCGCGATCTTCGCCAACGTATTCAGCATCCGACGGTTCTGGAAGGCCCAACACAAGTGGCGCAAGCCGGTCACTGTCGTCCACGTCGGAATCATCATTCTGCTGGTGATTCTGGTGATTCTGGACTTCCAGGAGATCTTTCTCTAGCTCGACTTTTCGGTTGGTGGCCGGTGCGACATAGTTACGTTCATGTCAGACACCCTCACTCCTGAAGCAGCTGAAGCGTTCCGTGCGCGGTGCTCCGCGTTCATCTCGGCGAACGCATTTGAGCGCGACCGCACCGATGACCCCCGAAGTGCCAAAAGCATGCAGGCCACCAAGAAGTTCCAGGCCGCACTGGCCGAGGAAGGTCTGGCCGGACTGACCTTCGCAGCCGAATTCGGTGGTGCCGGCCTATCCCGCGAACACGACAAAATCTGGCGTGAAGAGTTCGGAAAATCCGGGATGATGGGCATCGATCTCGTCATCAGTCACGGCATGTGCCTCCCGGTGCTCAATGAG